>JBEISW010000252.1:0-3432 GCA_040375215.1 Crocinitomicaceae bacterium
GGTTCCTGTACTTGTGTTAATCAACGACAAACGCAACTGTGCATTAAGATAAACCGATTCTGGATCAAGATATACCTTAATGACCTTATCCTCCTTGCCCTTCCTTTGCATCACCCAATGCGGGATTTTCTCTTGTCCTGAAGTCTTCATTTCCCAAACCAATGGTTCTATGACCAAAAGGGCAGAAGCAGTTTTCAATTCACCCAAAACCACGTCTGCATTTTCTTGAGAATATTGCAAGTTGAGGGCATTGAGTTGTTCCTTGGAAATGCTCTCAAAATGATTGTCATTCAATACTTGAACAAATGGAAATTCACCTTGCGTTAGATAGCTCTCCAAATAGGCCGATAAAAATTTCAAATCAGAAAATTGATCCCTGCCCAACACCCGGGACTGAACGCCAAAATCTTGGAGCTTCTGCACCAACCTGTCTTTCATTCTCTGTTCAGCCATTAGAACCACCCGCATGGAGAAAGCACATCGATCCAAACAATCTTTTCTGATTTTCTCCGCACGTGATTCGTTCTTATCCCATTTCAAAGCCGTGCAAGCATATTGATGCGCTTGCCGATAAAAACCCTCTTCAAAAGCGCTTTCAGCTAGCGCCAAGGCCATCTCCACCTGTGCCAGTCGCTGCATGAGTTTAGCCTCCTGATGGTTGGGATCCAACACCAACAAAGCCTCCGCAACCTTATCAGCCTTGTTCCATTGCTCAGCATTTCCAAACTCACGCATTTGGGTTTCATAAATACAAATCCAACTGGCTCTGCACTGATTCTTGAACGGGGCAACATTGTTTTGAAAAGTCTTCACCAAATCTGGGTGCTGCTCTGCGTAATTGGCAGTGAATGCTAAAAAAGAATCATATTGCAACAGTGCATTTTGATAGGAGTCGCTGCGATTACAGACGGATTGCAAAGGGTTAAACTTTTGTGTCAATATTACCTCGGCATTCTTATTCATTCCTGCTTTTGCTTCCCATGCCTGGTGGGCTTTCCACAACAAAGCATAACGCTCATAAGCCATTTCATGCAGACCATTTTCTTCCATCTTCTTGGCTTCACTCAACCCTTTTTTCAACGCACAACCCGTTATCATAACTAGGCAGAAAATTGAAAAAAAGATTCGAGACAATTGCAGCATGGCTTTTTGGTTTGCTGACAAAAATACGCATCCTTGAGGTCATTAATAAAACCTGCAGTTCAACAGATCAACCAAATGATGATTTATCTCACCACTTTTCTGAGACGTTTGACAAATCAATGACAAATCAAAACCGCTCAAAACCGACATTTGCAACTGTGAGAAAGGTTCAAGTCATTAGCGTCAACCACCATCAGTTTCCACTGGAGGCCATTGGTAAATTTCATGTCAATGACGATCAAAAATTGTCGGCACTTTCTGACATGAAAAAAATCACAGGCTGTGATGAAGTGATGTATGTTGCCACTTGCAACCGCGTTGAATGGATTTTCACATTGGATCATTTTGTTTGTCCCGGTCTAACGCAACAGATCTTGCAAATATTCAGCAGTGATTTGGAATCCGATTTTTTAAAAAACATTGCCAATCAATGCATCCGTTTAGAGGAAGAAGAAGCGGCTGAGCATTTGTTACGCACCGCTGGAAGTTTGAACTCTGCAGTTATCGGAGAGACTGAAATTTTGGGACAAATGCGCAGTGCCTATGAATACAGCGTTAAAGAGGGAGTAGCCGGCGAGGCCCTTCGCATTTTAATGAAGCAATGTGTAAAATCCGCTAAACAGATTTTCACAGAAACCGATTTGCGCAGAAAACCCGTATCTATTGTATCCATTGCATGGAATGCTTTCCTAGACAAAGGGTTTTCAAAAGAAAGTCCAATTGCACTCATCGGAGCGGGACAAATCATTTCCAATTTTGCCAAATTTTTGTTTGAAAACGGATACCACAATATCACCATATTTAATCGATCAGCAGCAAGTGCAAAAAAATTGGTTGACTTATTTGACAACAGCAAATATTTTACACTGCCTGAAATCGACAACCAATTGGAGACGCATGCCGCATGGATAGTGTGTACAGGTGCTACCGAATATATCCTTACATCCGATAACGTAGAACGTTTAGGCAAGAAAACCAAGATGGTCATTGATCTGGCTATGCCAGGAAATGTTCATCCTTCCATACAAAGTAAAACAGGGATAAGATTTTTTGATATGAATAATATCCAACAAATCACCCATGAAAATATTGCTTTTAGGCAGATGGCTTTGGAGCAATGTGAACCCATCATTCTGCAAGGAATGGTAGCTTATAGAAGTTTGATTCAAGAACGAAAAATAGAATTGGCCATGCAGAATATTCCTTTGACCATTAAAGAAATCAGGGAAACAGCATTGGGCAGTGTCTTTCATAAGGATTTAATGGATTTGGATGAAAATGCCAAAGAAGTTTTGGACAAAATCCTTGACTATATGGAGAAGAAATACATCTCTGTTCCCATGAAAATGGCTAAGACAGTGATGATGGAACAACACCAGAAGAATTAATCATGTCTCGTAAAATCATCATTGGTACCAGAGGAAGTGAACTAGCACTCTGGCAAGCACACTTTACCCAGTCGCTTTTAGATAGTCTTGGTATTCCCAATGAACTAAAGATTATCACTACCAAGGGAGATCAAATACAACACCTCAGCTTTGACAAAATAGAAGGCAAAGGTTTCTTTACCAAAGAAATTGAACAAGCCTTGATGGACAATAAGATTGACATTGCTGTACATTCACACAAAGACCTAGAAACAGCGCCGCACAGTGAATTAATCATAGCTGCAGTGAGTCACCGCGCAGACCCCAGAGACATTTTAATCACGCACAAAGATTGTATTGAAGAACAAAATACATTACAGTTAAAAAGTGACATCCGAGTCGGAACTTCATCCATCAGAAGAAAAACACAATTTCTCAACATCCGACCTGATCTAACCACAGTTGATATTAGAGGAAATGTTCCTACCCGCATTCAAAAGTTGCGAGATAGACAGTGCGATGCCTTACTATTGGCAGCGGCCGGTGTAACACGACTCAACATTGATCTATCTGAATTTCATGTTCAATTGCTAGACCCAGCGAGTTTTGTTCCAGCGCCAGCACAAGGGGTTTTGGGCTGGCAATGCAGATTAAATGACAACGACGTATTGTCCATTTTGCAACAATTGAATAATCAAGAAGTATCCGATTCCATTTACATAGAAAGAACGCTATTGCAAAAATTAGAAGGCGGATGTCAACTTCCATTGGGTGTTTATTGCATTCGAGAAGAGGAACTATGGAAAGTCAATGTCGCATTTGCCAACGGATTAAATCAACCCGTTTAACAATTCAAAAACGCAAATTCAGAATCAGATGTCTCCATTTATTATTGTTTTGAAAAATTTGACCAATGACGAAA
>JBEISW010000091.1:0-7888 GCA_040375215.1 Crocinitomicaceae bacterium
ATTCAGCCTGAAAAATTGCTGTATGATTTAACCCATTTGAATGAACCTGGTGCTAAAACTTTCGTAACCAACTCACCATAGGAAATCCAAATGTATTTCCTTCAAAACTGGTATAATTCATATAAAATTGAAATGCCCTATTAGAGCCATTCATAATGCGTATCCCTGGCATTAAAAGCATAAAACCTCTGCTTGTTCTTGTTGTCACCATTCCGTTGTTGTAGTAGTAGCCGTTATCAACGTTTAAAATTGGATCATAATTAAAAATATAGCCAGCATCTAGACGTGTTCTCTTCGCATTCAGTATTCCAAACATCGAATCAAAAATTAGACTGGCCGATTTTCCAATTCTCAATGTACCCGCCACCGAGGCCAAGGACCCTGAAGACTTCACATTACTTTGATACTCATCCGCCTGCATTCCATTGTTGGCAACTAAAAAACCGCTAGAGAAGGTGAAATTGTTTTCACGTGTTCCTTTGGTAATGGACAAGAAATTAACGCTCATTAGACCTTTGAAACCATTGAGATAACTCAAGTTACCCGTTAAAGTTCCAATGGCAAAATTTACATCCGGTCTTTTGGTTGAGAAAGATTTTTTTACTGTAAACAAAAATGGGGCACCGATCCAAGTAGTCATGAGACCAACATTCACGGTATTGGATACCGCCACATGAAACTCTGGGCCATAAAGATGAATCATGTAGTAGTTGTCTCCCTTCTTGAGCGGTAATCCATTGGTTGAGAAAAAATAACGGGTTGAAAAAGTGTTGTTCTCCCACACTTCTCCATCTACAATAACTCCTTTCGCATCTGTTCTCTTGGTAATGGAGACAACATCAGCTTTATTGACGTACAACTTTCCAACGCTAGCGGACTGAATCAACATCTCTCGTCCATCATCCTTCAAAACAATTCCGATGTACTCATTACCATTTGCCATTTTTATGACATATTCAGTGGTGTCACCTGGAGTAACTTGAGAAATTCCAAGCGTTGAAGCCATGCAAATCAAGAGGAAAAAAAACAACTTTTTCATAGTATAACAATTTTACAGATTAAACATATTGAGTAAGTGCCACTTTGAGGCATTCTACCGCATTTTTTAGGTCTTCTACATTCAGCACGTAGGCCAAACGAACTTGATTCTTTCCGCTTCCGGGTGTTGCATAAAATCCAGTGGCTGGAGCCAGCATCACTGTTTGTTGATTGTGCTCGAACTTTTCCAGCATCCATTGACAGAAACGATCAGAATCATCAATGGGCAATTCAGCGATGCAATAAAAAGCACCCTGAGGTTTGGGACAACGCACACCAGAAATGGCGTTCAGTCCATCCACCAAGGTATCTCTGCGCTTGACATACTCCTCAACCACCCCATCAAAGTAGGATTGAGGAGTCTCCAATGCTGCCATGGAAGCCCATTGTCCAAATGTGGGAGGAGACAAACGCGCTTGGCCAAACTTCAATGCGGCAGCCATCAATTCTGCATTTCTGCTAATCATGGCTCCAATGCGCGCTCCGCACATGGAATAGCGCTTACTCACGCTGTCAATCATAATCGCATGATTGTCCAATCCTTCCAAATTCATAACGCTGAATGGAACAGCACCCTCGTACATAAATTCCCTGTACACTTCGTCAGCGAATAAAAACAAGTTGTATTTTAAAACCAAATCACGCAATTGCTCCAACTCGCTCTTGGAATAAAGATATCCCGTGGGATTACCCGGATTGCAGATTAATATACCTTTTGTCTTGTCTGTGATTTTCTTTTCAAACTCAGAGATGGGCGGCAATGCAAATCCATTGTCAATCACTGCTGTTACTGGAACCACTGTTGCTCCTGCCATCACGGCAAACCCATTGTAATTGGCGTAAAACGGTTCAGGAATGATTACCTCATCCCCTGGATTCAATGTTGACATAAAAGCAAAAACCAATGCCTCAGAGCCACCTGTTGTAACCATAATATTGGCGACATCCAACTGAATATCCTTTGAAGCATAATATCCTTTCAATCCTTCTCTATAGGCCAACATACCTTCTGAGTTAGAATACTCAATAACCCTGGCATCCTGCGCTCTCATGGCCTCTCTGACAACCATGGGTGTTTCAATATCTGGTTGACCAATGTTTAGATGATAAACCTTGGTGCCTCTCTTCTTGGCAGCTTCTGCAAATGGAACCAACTTTCTAATGGGTGACGCTGGCATTGACCCAGCCTTTGAACTCAAACTTGGCATTGTTATCTTTTTTACAAAATTAATTTACTTATTACGCTTTCATACCTTCTATGAGAATTTCCAATATTTCTGATGCTGCCAATGGGATTTTCGTACCTGGACCAAATATACCTACACATCCGGCATTGTACAAGAAGTCAAAATCCTGCTCGGGAATTACGCCTCCAGCAACAACCAAAATATCTGATCTTCCCATGTTTCTCAAAATGTCAATCAATGCGGGCACCAATGTCTTGTGGCCTGCAGCCAATGAAGAGGCTCCCACAATGTGAACATCATTTTCAATCGCCTGCTTGGCCACTTCCTCTGGTGTTTGAAACAACGGTCCCATGTCCACATCAAATCCCATATCTGCAAATGATGTCGCAATCACCTTGGCTCCCCTATCGTGGCCATCCTGACCCATCTTGGCAACCAAAATACGCGGCCTTCTTCCTGCCAATTGGGCAAAATCATGGGCCATATTGAGTGCCTTTCGAAAGGCTGGATCTTGTGATGATTCTGATGAGTACACGCCGCTTACGCTTTTAACTGATGCTTGGTGCCGGCCATAAACCTTTGCCAGTGCATCTGAAATTTCGCCCAAGGTAGCCCTATTGCGCGCCGCCTCAATGGCCAAGGCCAATAAATTTCCATCGCCACTTTGCGCGCTATGTTCCAATTTGGACAAACTATTGGCTACCGCGTGATTATCCCTAGAAGCCTTGATCCGATTAATTTTTTCGACTTGCTCCAACCGCACGGCTTGATTGTCTACCTCCAAGATTTCCATTTTGGTATCCTCATCCACGGTGAACAAATTGACTCCTATAATTTTTTCTTTACCGCTGTCAATTTTGGCTTGTCTTCTCGCTGCAGCTTCTTCAATTCTCAGTTTGGGAATTCCTGCTTCAATGGCTTTGGTCATTCCTCCTTCTTTCTCTACTTCTTCAATCAACGTCCAAGCGGCGTCAATCATTTCCTGGGTTCTGTTCTCCATCCAAACAGAGCCAGCCCAAGGATCGATCAACTGACAAACTCCGGATTCCTTTTGGATATACAATTGTGTGTTTCGTGCTATACGTGCAGAGAAATCTGTTGGCAAGGCAATGGCTTCATCCAAAGCATTTGTATGCAAACTTTGCGTACCTCCCAAAACTGCAGCCATTGCCTCAATGCAAGTTCTGGCCACGTTGTTAAATGGATCTTGCTTGGTTAAACTCCAGCCACTGGTTTGACAATGCGTGCGCAAAGCCATGGATTTTGAATTCTGTGGATTAAACTGTTGAATCAATTTGGCCCATATCACACGCGCAGCCCGCATTTTAGCGATCTCAGACATGTGATCCATACCAATGGCCCAAAAGAAAGAAAGCCTTGGTGCAAAATCATCAATGCTCATACCAGCAGCAATTCCTGCGCGCACATATTCCAAACCATCCGCCAATGTGTAAGCCAACTCTATTTCCAATGTTGCTCCAGCCTCCTGCATATGGTAACCAGAAATGGAGATGGGATTAAACTTGGGCATGTGTTGACTGGTGAATGAAAAAATATCACTGACAATGCGCATGCTCTGTGAAGGAGGATAGATGTAGGTGTTGCGCACCATAAATTCTTTCAAAATATCATTCTGAATAGTACCACTCAATTGTGCAGGAGCCACACCTTGCTCTTCAGCAGCCACAATGTAAAAGGCCATAATGGGAAGAACAGCTCCATTCATGGTCATGGAAACTGACATCTCATCCAATGGAATTTGATCGAAAAGCACTTTCATATCCTCTACGGAATCAATGGCCACTCCAGCCTTTCCAACATCACCAGTTACGCGAGGATGATCACTATCATAGCCACGGTGTGTGGCCAAATCAAAGGCCACGCTCAAACCTTTTTGCCCCGCCGCCAAATTTCTTCTGTAAAATGCATTGGACGCAGCAGCAGTGCTGAAACCAGCATACTGGCGAATGGTCCATGGCCTAATGGTGTACATCGATGCATAAGGACCTCCCTTGAATGGGGCAATGCCAGGACCAAATTGCTCCAAGGGATGCTGCTCTTTATCCGACATTGGAACATTGACCGAGCAATACTTCAAAATATTTTGAGTCAATGACTCAATGCTGTATGATCCAGCGCCAAAATCCTTGAGCTCGTTCAAACGCGACTCTTCTCTAAGCAAATTCAAAATATTTCTAGACCAACGTGCAGCCTCTGTTTATCCTCATGAAGAATGTCTTTTAAGACAACCACATTGGCCCCTCCTAAGACTGAACTGAGCGCTTGGGTGGACAAACGAAGCAAATCGGTATAAACTTCTTCATCGCCCTTCCCCTGACAATAGGCCACCAACTGAAATGAATTGTTGCGCGCTTCCATGATGGCGCGTATGGCGCGTAAGATGGACATATCAAGGAAATAGTTTCCATTGAGATGATAGACCACTTGGCAAACTTCCGATGTCTTAGCAACGTGATTCTTGAGATTTGCTAAAATTTCATCACCATTGTCTCCTTTGATTTCCCAAACTTGGTCTGATGGAGAATATGTCGCTGCTTTAAATTGGGATTGAGACCAACCTTTTGACTGGTACCATTGCATTAAAGATTCCAATGAATTCAAACTTGGAACTTGAAAGGAAATGATGTTTCCCAAAACGTTTTCCATACCAGACCAATCATTGTTGTCTTCTTTTACAAAGAGACACTCCGCCCCTCCCATCAAGGCATTCATAACCTCATCATGGGAAGAAGCATCCACCCAAGCACCAATTGCAAATTGACTTGGAAAAGTTTTCAAATTGGTCAAGCCTTGGCTTGGAGCATATGGAGAGAGTTGAAATGACGATACAGGCGATGCTTGCATGGGATCAATGGTTTGTTGACCCAATTCCTTTTGCATTCCTTTCATCCATTGTTCAAGGCTCCAAGGTGAAAAAGTTTTTATTCCTAACATGTGAAAGACTTTGCGCAAATATGCATCAATCGACGCCATCTTCCTTCGTTAATTTGCACTATGAAATCAGGAAACAGTGCCATCATTTTCATCTTTATCACCTTGCTTATTGATGTGATTGGTTTGGGAATCATCATTCCCATCCTACCTGCATTGATGACGGAGTTAACAGGTGAAAGTGTTGCAGAGGCTTCTGCAGAAGGCGGCTGGCTCATGTTTGCCTATGCCATAATGACGTTCTTGTTCTCCCCCATTCTTGGAAATTTAAGTGACCGATATGGCCGACGTCCCATTATCCTGTTCTCTTTGTTGGGATTGGGTATTGATTATTTGTTCATGGCCTTTGCGCCAACATTGACTTGGCTATTCGTTGGCCGTATTGTTTCCGGTATCATGGGCGCCAGCTTTACCACTGCATCCGCCTACATTGCTGATATCAGCACGCCAGAAAAAAGGGCGCAAAACTTCGGACTGGTTGGAGCTGCATTTGGATTGGGCTTCATCATTGGACCCGTAATTGGTGGGTTGCTGGGCGGTTTCGGTTCTCGCATACCTTTCTTTGCCGCTGCTGCACTTTCACTCATCAATTTTGTTTACGGTGTTTTTGTTCTTCCAGAATCTTTAAGTATGGAAAACAGAAGAAACTTTGATTGGCGACGAGCCAATCCTTTTGGGGCTCTCAAGACAATACGAAAACACAAAGAAGTTGCAGGAATTGTCCTGTCATTATTCTTCCTGTATTGGGCATCTTTTAGTGTGCAAGGCACATGGTCTTATTACACCAAGTATCTTTTCAATTGGTCTGAAAGTGAGATTGGCTATTCTTTGGCCGCGGTGGGCTTTATGGCCGCATTGGTGCAAGGATATTTGATAAGAAAAATCAATCCAAAATTGGGCAATAAGAAAAGCATTGTCCTGGGTATCTTGCTGTATACTTCAGGACTAATTCTATTCTCTCTGGCCAATGAAGGTTGGATGATGTACGCCATATTGATACCCTATTGCTTGGGCGGGATAACCATTCCTGCCATGCAAAGTGAAATGGCTAAATATGTTCCCGCCAATGAGCAGGGCGAATTGCAGGGAGCTTTAACTGCTGTAAACAGCATCACAGCCATTATCGGTCCGGTATCGATGACAGGAATTTTTGCTTATTTCGCCAGCAGCAATGCACCATTCTATTTCCCCGGAGCCGCTTTTTTTGCTGGGGCAATACTCTGCTCCATTAGCGCTTGGATAGCATTTGCATCATTAAAAAAACATGGATCATGAAAAAAAACAAAGTGCTCTTTTTGGATCGTGACGGCGTAATCAATCATGACCCGGGTGACTACACCTATTCCTTGGCTGAGTTCATCATTTTACCAACTGTCATTCCCGCATTGCAATTGGCACAAAAAAAAGGATACAAAATTATTCTTATCACCAACCAAGGTGGAGTTGCCAAAGGTTTGTATACCCGGGAAACAGTGGAGGAAATACATACACATTTTAAGAAAACCTGTGCAGATGCAGGAGTAATCATCGATCATGTTTTTTATTCGACTGATCACCCTGAAGTAGGCAATTCCATTTCTCGCAAACCGCATTCCCTAATGGTTGAAAGAGCCATCCAGCGTTTCAATGTGGATGTAGAAAATAGTGTGATGATTGGGGATCGCGACCGAGATGTCCAATGCGCAGAAGGTGCCGGCGTTAGAGGTATCAAGATTCAAGTAAACAGTGATTTATTGGACGCCGTCCATACACTAGATTAATCCTTATGGAATACGTTTTTTATAGAGGAGAATATGTCTTGCGCAATCAAGCGGTAATCCAAGTGGATGATCGCGCACACCGATTTGCGGATGGTTTTTTTGAAAGCATCAGGATCATCAATGGAAAGGCTCAGTTTCTAGAGAACCATTTTGCCCGCGTGGATGCCACAATCAAAGCCTTAAAGATCCAGCCTTCTGATTTTTCCTTTGACTTGCTGTCACAACACATCAATGGGTTATTGCAACGCAATGAAATATTTGAAGGCGGTCGCATGCGCATCACTTTCTTTCGCAAAGCCAAGGGTTTTTACCTGCCCAAAGGCAATGACCTGGATTATTTCATTGAGGTAGAGGCTTTACCCAATAACTTGTTTGAATTGAATGAAACAGGTAAAATCATTGACATTTATACCGAAGTAAAAAAGGATCCCAATAAATACGCGGGTTTCAAAACGCTCAATGCTCAATTATATGTTATGGCATCCATTTTTGCTGAAGAAAAAAATTGGGATGATGCATTGATTCAAAACACCAAGCAAGCCATCATCGAATCCACCAACAGCAATTTATTTTTGGTTTCCAACGGCGTGTTGTACACCCCATCATTGACAGATGGTTGTATTGGGGGAACCATGCGCATGCAGATTATTAACTTGGCCGTTCAAAGCAAATTAAAAGTGTACGAGTGTACCATGACTCCGCAAACCTTGCTATCAGCGGATGAGGTATTCTTGACCAACGCCATCAAAGGAATCGAATGGGTTGCCTCTTATCGAACAAAACCCTACCAAAATGGTTCTTCGAGAAAGCTATTGGAATTGTTAAATAGCAGTATAAAATAAGTTCAACAAAAATCACAAGGAATACGTTGTTCAAACTCAAAAAATCGTACCTTGGCGGCGTAAAAAAATAATCTCTCTCATGAGCGAAACAGCAAAAATCATCTTAGAC
>JBEISW010000111.1:0-6970 GCA_040375215.1 Crocinitomicaceae bacterium
AGATACAAATTCTTCATGCGCAAAACTGCGTTTATGCACAACGTGGTTGCGAATGTCTACGCCTGTTTTGATTTGTATCTGTGTGCACATTTTATTCCAGTAGTGTTCTCTAAGTTCTTCATCGGATTCGAGTCCAGGGGCTACAGGAATAAGTAAGAATAGGTTTTCATGTCCTTCGGGAGCGACATTGTTATCGGTCTTCGACGGACAACAAAGGTAGAACAAAGGGTCACTTGGCCATTGTGGATCGTCATATATTTCTTGCGCGTGCTGATCAAAGGATTGATCAAAGAATAAATTGTGGTGCTGTATCCCAGGAACTTTTGTGTTTAAACCTACATAGAAGAGAAGAGAGGACGGCGACATCACCCTCGATTCCCAATAACTTTCATCATATTGTCTTTTGTCTTTCGGGAGAAGTGTTTGTTCAATGTGGTGGTAATCAGCACTGCCAATTACTCCATCCACTTCCAATGAGAAATTTTCTCCTTGAACCGCAGATATCAGATTGCCATTGATGACAATTTTGGTTACTGCTGAATTGGTTTTTATTACAACTCCCAAAGATTCCGCCAGAGTGATCATGGCTTCAGGAAGTTTAGCCATCCCCCCCATGGGATACCATGTTCCTAAATTCAAATCTGCATGGTTCATGAGGCTATAAAGTGCAGGAGTATTCTGGGGCTTTGCTCCTAAAAACAACACTGGAAACTCTAATAGCTGCAGGAGTTGAGGATGCTTGAAGTATTTTTTCAAATGCGCACGCATGTCAGTGAACAATTGAATTTTGAATAGGGACTTCAATATGTCAATATCCATGAATTCAAAAATGCTGTGCGATGGCTTGCGAACAAATTTGCCCATTCCTGCCTCGTATTTGAATTGAGCCTCAGACAGGAATTGCTTTAATGCCTTACCAGCACCCTTTTCAATGCTTTCAAATAAATCTGAGAGTGCATCAGTGTTGGCAGGGATATCAACGTGACCTTCATTGATGAATACGCGGTATCCCGGATCTAATTGTTTCAGTTGAAAATAGTCCTTTGTACTTTTTCCAAAATCCTGAAAGAATTCCTCCATCACCTCTGGCATCCAATACCAACTAGGACCCATGTCAAAAACAAAACCATCAGCAGCAAAACTGCGTCCTCGTCCACCAGCCTTGTCATTTTTTTCAAGTATGGTAACTTGATAGCCACACTTGGCTAAATAACAGGCCGCGGATAGCCCGCTGAATCCGCTTCCGATAACTGCAATGTGTTTTGTTTTATTTTTCACCACGTAAACTTAAACATTCCAGCATTGGAATTGTTCAAGAGGCGATTATTTAACTCTAATCTTTTGACCAACCCGAAGAACACTGCTAGGACGCAGACCGTTTAGTTTGCAAAGTTTAGATACAGAGGAGCCATGTTTTCTGGCGATGATATTCAATGTGTCACCTCTTTTGACACTGTGATACTTTGCACCCTTTGAGTACGATTTCCCCTTTTTTCCATTTTTACTTGTGGGTACAGGCTTCTTGGAGTTGAGCTTTGTCAAGTAGAATTCGCTGGTTTTAATTTTACCCTGAGGCACATCCAATATCAAAGCTGGATCAATGGCATTGCCTCGGTAGCGAAATTCAAAATGCAAATGCGCACCATATGATCTTCCCGTGTTCCCGCCCAAACCAACTATTTGCCCATTCTGCAGCCATTGTCCAGGCTGAACAAATCGCGCTTCCATGTGGGCATATAAAGTCTCCAATCCATTTTTATGTCTAACTACAACGACATTTCCGTAGGATGGACTATAGTGTGAAATTCTGACCATGCCTTCAAATGCCGCCATCACCGGTTCACCAGTTCTTAATCCCAAGTCAAGACCATTGTGATTCCTACCCCAGCGAGGTCCAAATGGAGAGGTAATTCTTGGGTGTTGCGTCGGGAATGAAAAATCACATGAATCAAAAGTCAGCGTAAACATCAATGAATCCAAATCCCAATGCAATTCTTCTTGTTGGTGAATGGCTTTGTTATCCCAGCGGTCATCCATGAGATAGCCTGGTATGATTTCCAATGAATCTTCAAAGGAGTTTAAATTTAAATCAATCGCAGGAGCTGCTTCGTAGGTATAAATATGATCAAACATATTCAAGTCAACTTCGGAAATAAGTTGAGCTGGATTTACGGCAGAAATTTGCACAATAGAGTCTTCTTCGTCCTCCTCACCAGGCTCCGTGATCAAAGTGGTGCAATGATTTAGCCAGCGAGATGAGTCCGCCATGAGCTCAATGGCCGACTCTACCTGCCCCCAAAAAAAATGGGGCAAAGCCAAGAACACCGCGATGAGCAAATGTGAACGCATGGATACAAAAATAGGGCGAATCATTTTCCATTTCATTCGCTTATGAATAGTTTCCTTCAAATCAATGTTAATGAAATGGACTATTTTTGTGGCATGGAAAATTACCAAGTAGATGTTCTTTGTATCGCAGCACATCCCGATGATGTTGAGATATCAGCGGGAGGCACTGTGGCTAAATTGATTTCACAAGGTTACACTGTTGCCATAATTGATCTGACGCAAGGTGAGTTGGGTAGTAGAGGTAGCGGTCCTTTGAGATTGATAGAAGCGGCCGAAGCCTCAAAGATTTTAAATGTGAAATATCGGGAGAACTTAGGTCTGAAAGATGGTTTTTTTCAATACAATGATGAAAGTTTAAAGCTGATTATTGAGGTTGTAAGAAAGTACAAACCCAAAGTGGTATTGACCAATGCGCTGCAGGATCGCCATCCTGATCATGCCAGAGCAGCCAAGCTGGTAGCGGATGCTTGCTTTTATAGCGGTTTATATAAAATTGATGGATTAAATCCATGGCGACCCAAAGCAGTCTATCATTTCAACCAAGATCATTACAACAAACCAGATTTTGTTGTGGATGTAACTGCTTTTTGGGATATTAAAATGGCGTCTTTGATGGCTTACCGCAGTCAATTCTATGATCCAAACTCCAAAGAACCGGAAACACCGATATCGGGAGAAGGCTTCTTTGATTATTTAAGGGCTCGTGCAATTGATTTTGGTCGCCCTGCTGGTTACCAATTTGCAGAAGGCTTTCAGGTGGCTAGAGTCCCCGGAGTAGATGACATTATGAGCCTGCAATAAAAAAGATGAAGCTTTGTTTGGTAAAAGCGGAAATCTGTATTTTCTTTGCACCCGCTTACACGGTGGCTTTAGCTCAGTTGGTTAGAGCATCAGATTGTGGTTCTGAGGGTCGTGGGTTCGAACCCCATAAGTCACCCAAAGAGGGATAAACAAGTGAAAACGCGTTATCCCTCTTTTTTTTACCTCAAGTTTTTTCTGCTAAACGATTCTTCTAAAGGTGAGATTGAGCCTCGCATGGGGTATTCCAGCTCTTTTCGGTAACTCATGATACCATCTTTCCTGCATATGTTTCATGATCAAGAGGTCGCCATGATTAAGCGATACGTCTATTTTTCTTTGCAATAAGGGCGAGGTGAATCGGATTAACCGAGTGGCTCCAAACGAGACAGAGGCAATGACACTTTGATCTATTTCGGGTTCGTTGTCTCGGTGTTTGCCCATGCTATCTTGCCCATTTCTGTAGTAATTGATTAAAACAGCATTGAATGGGAAGGGGCAAGGGTCTTGGAGTTCATGGATCATTTGAAGAATCAATGGGCTTAAAGCTTGCTCAGGCCATTGAATATTGCTGTAGCGGTAGCATGGACCCATCCAAGCAGTGAGCCTTGGCTCTAAATGTTTTTTGCCAAAAACGGTGATGGCGTTTTGGCGCAGTTCAATGCCATCCTGTTCTAGTATTTTTTCTGGATGAAGAGCTGAACCGTAATGTGAGAAGTAGTCTTTTAATACAATCAAAGATTCAAGGCCGTCTTGCCAAAGTATATTGGTTTGAACAATGGCCATCAGGATGCTTGCTGGTTCTCGCGCTTTTGCGGAGTCTCTTCAGTAGCGGTGATATCCATTTGATCCAAAGGTCTCTGAACTTCTTTTTGAATGTCCTTGGCGCCTTTCATGATTTCATCTTGAACATCTTTGGCGGCATTTCTAAATTGATAAACTGCCTTCCCCATGGTTTGGGCCAAACTAGGTATTCCCTTTGCTCCAAAGAACAAAAGATACACAAATAGAATGATGATGATTTCGCCCGTACTCATGTTACAAAAATAAGGGGCTCTGATGTGAGCCCCTCATTTTATTTAAATTATTTTCCAGCAATTACTCTGCTGACTTCTCTTCTTTTTTTGATAACCAACTGCGCATGTCAACAACAATAGGCGTTGCAATGAACAATGTAGAATATACCCCTGAGATAACCCCGATAATCATCGCAAAGCAGAATCCCTTGATATCATCGCTTCCAAAGAAGAACATAACCAAGAGCGTCAACAATACTGTCATCGAGGTGTTGATAGAACGACCCATGGTGCTATTCAAAGCATCGTTGATGGTTGACTTCAACTCTGGATTACGACGCGTGTTGAAGTACTCACGGATACGGTCAAAGATAACCACGGTATCGTTGATGGAGTAACCAATTACAGTCAAAATGGCTCCAATGAAATTCTGATTCACTTCCATAGAGAAAGGAACAATTCCATTCAATAATGTAAAGGCAGAAACTACGACCAAGGCATCATGCGCCAACGCAGCAGCAGCACCCACGGCAAAGTCCCATTTTCTGAATCGGATAAAGATGTAAATACCCACCAAGATCAAACCGATTACAGTTGACCAAATGGCTTCTTTGCGGAAGTCATCTGACATAGTAGCATCTACTTTGTATGATGAATCTACAACGTATTTTGCTCCAGTAGCATCCAAAGCTTCTTTTACTTTGGCAGTAACCATTTCATCTACGTTGTTGTCTTTTGAGTCAATCAAAAAGTTGGTGGTGATTTTGAATGATTTGTTGTCGTTACCAATGCTTTGTACAGAAGTAGCTGCAACATTTCCGTTTTCTTCAACCAAAAATTGATTCATGGAGCCTCTCAACAACTCAGCATCCATGGCATTTTCATAAGTTACTTTGTAAGAAGTACCTCCGGCAAAGTCAACACCCATATTGAAACCACGTGTTACCCAAGAAACCATACCAGCACCGATAACAATCAAAGAGATGGCATAGTACATCTTGCGCTTGGTAACAAAATCATAGTTGATTTTGGTGAACCAGTTTTTGGTGATGTTGCTGTAGAAAGTGATAGGCTTCTTGCTCTCCAAACGCTTGTACAAAATCAAACGAGAGATGATAATTGCAGTGAAAAGTGTGGTGAAAATACCGATGATCAAAGTCGTTGCAAAACCTTTGATAGGCCCTGTACCAATGACCAACAATACAAGACCGGTAATCAATGTAGTTGCGTTACCATCGATGATGGCGCTTACGGCTTTCAAGAAACCGTCGTTCATAGCTGCGGTGATGGGCTTGCCCAAACGCAATTCTTCTTTAACACGTTCATAGATCAATACGTTGGCATCTACCGCCATACCCATGGTCAAAACAATACCTGCGATACCAGGCAATGTCAATGATCCGCCAATAGAAATCAAGGCACCAATCATGAAGAACAAGTTGGCAATCAAGGCTACGTTAGCAGCCCAACCTGCCCATGCGTAATAGAATACCATGTATATCATGATCACCAAGAAAGCCAATCCAAATGAAAGCAAACCTGCTTTGATGTTGGCTTCTCCCAAAGTTGGTCCTACAGTAACTTCATCAATAATTTTAGCTGGAGCAGGCAGAGATCCTGCTTTTAACAAGCCTGCCAAATCTTTGGCCTCTTCAATTTGTTTGTCGCGAGCGCCCGTTCCGAAAGTGATGACTGAGCGACCATTAGGAATTTCACTATTTACAGAAGGTGCAGAATATACCAAGTTGTCCATGACAATGGCAATTGCACGATTGTTATCAGCTGCATTTTTCTTGGTCATGTCTCTCCAAACTGGAGTACCTACTTCAGGATCCATGGTCATTTCAACGGTAATGTCACCTGTTGTAGGATCAAAGTCTTGTCGTGCATCAATGATGGATTTGCCATCCAATTGCGCCTTCTTTTTAAATGAAGGATCTTTGATAGCATAAAGACTAACCACACCTGACATTGGTTTTGCTCCCCACAATAATCTTACATCTGGCTTTGAGGCAAATGCTGCCTTTGCTTCTGCACGATTCAATAATTTATTGATTGCCGTAGTATCAGAAACACGAGCCATACCCACAACGGAAGATCCTGTTGGTACACGTGGGTCTAAATAGGCAAACAATGGATTCTTTTTGCGACTCTCTTCGCGAGTCAAAAGGCTATCGGCTTTGATCTTAGTAGAGTCAGCAACGGCAACAGTTGAATCAGCAACAGTTGAATCTTTTGGTGCAGCAGTTAAACCGAATAATTCAGGAGCGTTGGCTTTGCCCAAATTCTCGTTGGCTTTAACAACCAAGTCAATGACTTCAGTATTGAAATAGGTATCCCAAAATTCAAGGTTGGCAGTTGATTTCAAATTCTTGCGCACACGCTCTTTGTCGCTTACACCTGGAAGTTCTACAATGATGCGACCGGTCAATGATTGCTTCTGCACATTGGGCTGGGTAACACCAAATTGGTCGATACGCTTGCGAATGATATTTTCAGTGTTGTCTATCGCGTCTTGAGCTTCTTTTCTCAAAGCAGAGATAACATCGCTGTCTGATGCTTTAGCTGGAAATTTATCTTTGTTCTCATAGTTGCTGAACAAAGTCCACAATTCAATATTGGAATTTTGCTTTTTCCAAGATTGCTCAAAAAGAGAAACAAAATCTTCTGTTGAATTTTTCTGAGCTGCAACGGCATCTTTAACAGCGTTGGTGAACGCAGGAGTTTCATTGTAGTCAGATAGAGCTATGATCAAATCAGGGATAGATACTTCCAAAGTAACACTCCTACCGCCTTTTAAGTCAAGA
>JBEISW010000086.1:0-8100 GCA_040375215.1 Crocinitomicaceae bacterium
CTGGGATGCGCCGTCAAAAAGCATGTTCAAAGCTACGATGTTTCACCATAAACTGTTAACAAGAAATATTGTTTGCAGACCAGTGGCACGAATTTTAGGTGAAATTGCTTGCATGAAGCGATTGGTTATAAAATTCTTTCGGAGCAAATTCATTTTGGCCTTTCTGTTCAATTTGATTTACATTTCCTTTATTCACAATATCAATTTGTTTTACATCGTTAGGTCCAAATGGGAATGTGATCGTTTGCAAGCAGAGATTGATATGATGAAAGAAAAGAACCAAACGGTGGATCATGATCTGAAAGATTTAACCACCAACCACCGCACTTTAGAACGTTATGCCCGTGAGACTTTTTACATGAAACGGGATAATGAAGATGTTTATGTGATTAAAACCAATTATTAAATGAAGAATACCATTGCCGCATGTTTGATCTTATTGGGTTTTGTGAGTTGTGCTTTGTCACAACCCGCGCCTCAATACACCATTACTGAGCGAAAGGCCATCAAGCGATATGAAGAGGCCGGAGAGAAGTATAAACTGGGAGCTACGGAAGAATCAGCCGCATTGCTGAAAGATTTGGTGAAGGCCTATCCTGATTTTACTGAGGCTCATTTCCTTTTGGCGCAATTGTATATTGATGATCAGCAATGGGATGCTGCTATTCCTAATCTGGAAAAAGGAGTTGCCCTGCATCCTGAAATTTTTCCAGAGGCTTTTTTGATTTTGTCAGAAGCATACATGGCTAAGGCGGAGTATGCCAAAGCAGAGAAGTGCATCACCAAGTTTATGCCTTACCCCAAGAATGATAAATTGATTGAGAAAAAGGCGCAATTGATTTTGGCTAGTTGTGTTTTTGCACAAAAGGCATTGAAGTATCCGGTACCGTTTGAACCTGTCAATATGGGCGATGGTGTAAACACTGAACATGATGAATACTATCCATGCGTTACCGCTGATGAAAATACCTTGCTCTTTACCCGATTGGTTCCTGATAACCGCGTGGATGCTGGTCAACAAGAAGATTTTTTCATTTCTCGAAGAGATAACTTGGGAGTATATGCACCAGCTCAGCCCATCATCAGCATCAACACTGCGATGAATGAAGGTGCGCCATCTTTGAGCGCAGATGGTTCTACTTTGATCTTCACAGCATGTCAAACATTAGATGGACAATGGGGAGGAGAGCGTACGGGAGTTGGAAGTTGCGATTTGTTTTTTTCATTGAAGAAAGGGAATGAATGGGAGCCAGGAAAGAACTTGGGGAGTATGATCAATACCGGAGCATGGGAAAGCCAGCCTTCATTTTCAGCTGATGGCAAGACCATGTATTTTGTTCGTGGAAAGCGCAGTGCGCGAGGAATTCAAGAGCAAGATATTTATTATTCTGTATTAAGAGAGACGGGAGAATGGAGCAAACCAGAAAAGGTAAGAGGATGGGTGAATACTGATTTTCAAGAGGAGAGTGTGATGATTCATCCTGACGGAAATACGTTGTATTTTAGTTCAAATGGTCATCCAGGAATGGGCGGAATGGATATCTTTTTAAGCCGCCGAGACGAGAAAGGAGAATGGGGTAAGCCCATCAATTTGGGTTACCCGATTAACACTGAGCATGACGAGAATAGTTTTCAAGTCACTACTGATGGGCAGTATGCATTGTTTGCCTCGGCTCGTCCTGGAGGTAAGGGCGGTTTGGATTTGTACCGTTTCTTGTTGCCTGATTTTGCAAGACCCAAAAAGGTTTCCTACGTAGCAGGCGTTATAACAGATAAAGCGAGTTTTAAAAAATTAGAAGCGCAATTGGAGTTGTTGGATATGGAGACAGGAGCTGTGATAGCCAATACTTATTCTGATGCGGTTTTAGGAAATTTCCTACTTTGTATTCCTCCCGGACGTGACTATGTAATGAATGTGAGCAAAGACGGATACCTCTTCCATTCAGAACGCTTTACATTGAGCAATGAGGTGCAAAAAGAACCTTACAAGTTGAATATCGCACTTCAGAAGTTGAAAGTAGGAACAAAGATTTCTTTGGTCAATACCACCAATGACGGAATGAAAAATGTATTTTTTGATTCCAATAGTGATGTGTTGAAGAAAGAGAGTTTTGTTGAGTTGAATAAGTTGGTTGTTTTGTTGAACAAAAACCCACAACGTAAAATAGAAGTTGGTGGGCATACGGATGACGTAGGAGATGATGCGATGAATTTGGCGCTTTCTCAAAAGCGTGCCGATGCGGTGAAACGTTATTTGGTATCTGCTGGGGTTGTAGAGAATAGAGTTACAGCCAAAGGTTATGGCGAAACACAGCCAACGGTTCCCAACGATTCAGATGTGAATCGTGCTAAAAACCGCAGGACGGATTTTGTTATAACGGAGTAGAATAGCCTATTGTTTTACAGGGAAAAAACTTTATTCGTTTCAAAAGATTTCATCAATCAGATTCTTGAGTTTTTCCTTCAATGGCACCATGTTGAGTGGTGTGTCGAAAATCCCGACATACCACTTCTTCTTTTAATTCCCCTTCTTTAAATATGTTTTTGATATGCCCTGAAATTGTATTTCGGGCCTTTCCAAATAAGATGGACATTTGATCTTGGGTAAGCCAAACGGTTTCATCTTCAAATCGTACATCAACAGACAATTGCCCATCTTGTGTTTTGAAGATGATAAAAGAAGATTTATTTTCAGTGTTTTTATCCTTTGTCATTTCTGTAAAACTTTGAGTGCATTACTTTCAAGACCTATTCTTATTCAAGACAATTAAAGTTACAGTTATTTGTTTGAATTTTGCCAGTGAATTTAGTAATTCAGACAAATTTTCAAGTATTAATTCAGATTTGGTGCTAATTGGGCTAAATTATTATTTCAGTTCAAAATCGTTGAAATCAAATCCTGGCGAAACGGAGCAGCTGACCAATACAAAATCACCTTCTTGCACATGTGCTCCAAACCATCGATTGGCGAATACTACATGTTGAAGTTTTTCAGACATGCGAAAGTCTTTGCCCAGCTTGGTTTGTATCTCCACATCGTTTTCATCAATTTCGGTGATGACTAAAGTTCCTCCATCATGGTGATACCAAATTTCATCGCTCTTGATGCGGTGCAATGCGGAAGTTTGACCTTTTTCTAACAAGAAAAATATGCTGGTGCAATAATTCCTTTTTCCATCGAATCCGGGAAATTGAATGTCTTCAGTAGATCGGTAGACTTCTTTAAAAAATCCGCCCTCTGGATGCGGAAGCATTTGGTAATGATCAATGTAATCTTGTGCTGTCATGCTTGAGAGTTGTATTGCATGACAAAAATGGTTTCTTTTGGTTCGTACACTTCGTAAACAAAAGTGACTTTTTCCATCAGTTGTTCTTCCATGATTTTTTTCTGAAGAAATGGATAGACCCTAATGGCTCCCATGATGCGCGTTGGAAGAGAAGCGCCTTTCCAATGGCTTACCCAAGCGTTTCCTGAAGGTATTTCCAATGCTGTGAGGTTTTCATTCTGCAGAAGCGATTTAATTTCAGGCGTCACACGGATGGCGGCCAGCGCCCTGCACTCTGTATCTTTCACTTCTCTTGGGTTATCGAAGTAAATGGCAATGATCTGTGGCGTTATTCCTTTTGATTTAGCTAGTTCTGCAATTTTCTTAATGGAAGGTCCAATCTTTTGGTAAGGCCCTTGGTAGTGGTAGCCGAGCAAGGAATAACCGGGCATGTTTTCTGGTGTGAATGTAGGTTTGCGAAAAGTGCCCATAAATCCAGCGAGAACAACCATCCCGAAGATAAAAGTCAGTAAAAACAAAAGTAGATTCATTTGGCAAAAATAGCAGGAATGACTAGTTTGGTCGAAATGGAATTTCGGATGAGACATCTGGCAGGATTGGTTATTTTTCTTTTGTTGTTTTATACAGCAACTGCACAGGAGTTGGCTCGTCCGATAGTGCGCAAACATTTTCAGCAATGGACCAGTCATGGTGAAATGTTGGATTGGATCCAGCTTTGTTCAACGAGTAGGGAAGATGTGAAAGTCAAGGTATTGGGAATGAGCAGTAATGGAAGGGAAGTTCTCAGTGTGATGAATACGGATTGGCAAGAACATGATTTGAAGATTATGGTCATTGCAGAGCAACATGGAGATGAGCCTTCGGCAATGGAGGCGGCATTGTGGTTGATAGAGCAAATACCTATTTACAAGAAGCAGTTTGGAAGTGTGCATTTTGTTGTTATTCCCATGGTTAATCCTGATGGCCATGAGTTGGGAACCAGAAGAAATGGGAGAGGAATGGATTTGAACCGAGATCATCTGCTGCTTTTAGAGCGGGAGAATCAATTGGTTCATTCCTTTTATCAAAATTATCAACCGCATGTATTGATCGATATTCATGAGTATCCTTTCGAAATGGGGACAACTGAATTCCCTTGGGAAAAGAGGGTCCAGGAGCAATTGGGCATTGTCACCAATCTGAATTGCAGGGGTAGTTTTCATCATTCTTTTTCTTCGGGAGTATTATTGCCTTCAGTGGACTCTATCATGAATCAACAGGGTATCTCGTTCTCTGAATATGCCGTTGGATCCATTGCAAAAAGGGAGCGGATTAGGCACAGCACGGTAGATATTGATGATGGTCGCCAAGGTTTAGGAGCTGTAGGAGGAAGTTTGTCTTTTATCATAGAAGGATTAAACGGAAAAAGTAGAAATGACGACATTCAAAATAGGGTAGATGGACAAACAGCTTTATTGTCTGCGTTATTGGAAGTAGTGTTAAAGAACAACAAGGATGTATTCAATGCAGTCAATGGTTACAGAGAGCAAGAACCTTTGGCAGATGAAGTAATAATATCCATGGATCATTTTGTGGGCAATGAATATTGGAAGACTCCCATGTATCACAGGGATTCCAATGAGGCAAAGAATTTTAGCTATGGCTTTTATCAATCTGAAATATTGCCAATCAAAAAGGTGCAGGTGCCCAGTGGATATTTAATTCCTGTTTCAGATACGCTATTGAATCAATGGTTGATGCACCATGGAATAGAAAAGATTCGTGTTTTTAAAGGGTTAAGTTCGGGAACGTTTTTGTTCAAACAGTGGAAGCATGAAGGATGGAAAACACAAACATTGGAAGGCATGGAGGTGCCGGGCTGGAAAGGTCACTGGGAGGTCAATTCAATGTCAGTTTCAGATATGTCAAATTACTGGTATGTCCCTTGCGGACAAGCGCAGCTGAGAAGAATTGTAATGGCATTGGAGCCGGAGAGCATGTTTGGATTGGTTCGTTACCCCGAATACACGCATTGGCGCACTCAATACCCCATCTTGAGAGTTGAAAGTGATTAAACATTGAAAAGCATTATTTTTGTCTTGATTTGAACGCGATACCCCAAACCGTAAAAGCTCCAAGATTGGTCTTCATTGACATGGCAAGATCCATTGCCATTTTATTGATGTTGGAAGGTCACATCACGGGTGAGTTACTTTCATCAGACTATCGCGCCTTGAATACCGACTGGTATGTCTTCTGGCAACATTTGCACGGTTACACTTCACCGTTGTTTTTTACCATTTCTGGAATTGTATTTTCTTATTTGCTGACATCTCCCAAAGAGGAAGGAAGCTTTTGGCAAAATACCCGTGTTAGAAAAGGATACAGAAGGGTAATGGAGCTCATGATATGGGGCTATCTGTTGCAATTGCATCTGAAAAATTTGCTTTCTTGTATGTTAGATGGCAGTGTCTATCAGACGGATTGGTTGATGGCTTTTCATGTACTCCAATCCATTGGTGTTTCCATTTTTATTATTTTGTTCTTGTTTGGGTTGTCCAAATGGACCAAGTGGCCATTTTATTATTGGGCGTTTGGTGGAGCTTTTGTAATGCTGTTGTGCAATGGGTTTCAGGAGTTTTATATCAAGCAACAAAGGGAGTTGGTTTCGGCAGGATTACAGAGCAGTGCCGTATATAGACCAGCCCATTGGCCCAAGTTGATTCAGAATTTTTTTTACGGACAGTATTCTGATTTTAGTTTTATTCGATTCAGTGGTTACACTTTGTTTGGCGCGGGGATGGGACATTTGTTAAGGACATTTGAACGTCATGCTATGCGCTATGGAGTGGCATTTGTATTGGTTTTATTGGGGTATATTTTTGTTCGTGATGCCTATTATATTTTATGGGGTTTGGATTTTGTACTCAAGGCAATTGGATTGCAGCAGGAGAATGTTCAATTGTGCAACAAGGATGCGCTGATTGGGTTGGGTTATGTATTGATGTTGATTGGTGTGCTTATAGTGGTCAATCGTTGGATTGCTTTTAAAGACAATCTTTTCTTGCGAATGGGCCAGAATACGTTGTTGATCTATATCGTGCATGTGATGCTGATTTATGAGGGTTTATTGGGTGTTGGATTGCCTTTGAAGGCTTGGTCTGAGAATTTTTCGCCTCAACAATCTTGGGGATTGTCAGCGCTGATCATTGTGGGTTTCTTTTTGATGGTTTGGGCATGGACCAACAGGAGCAAGTTGTTTTTGTCCAAAAAGTAGTCTCTTCCCCTATATTTGAAATATGATGAAACTACGTTTGACAGCGCTGAGCTTTTTGCAATTTTTTATTTGGGGAAGTTGGTTGATTACCATTGGAGCATTTTGGTTTAAAACCAAGCAATGGGGACCTGATCAGTTTGGAGTGATTTTCTCAACCATGGGAATATCTGCATTGTTTATGCCCGCCATTGCAGGAATATTGTCAGATCGTTTTATCAATGCTGAAAAATTGTATGGTATTCTGCATATTCTCGGTGGTGTGGGTTTGTTCCTTGTCCCCTCTGCCCAATCACCTGACGAAATGTTTTGGAGGATTCTATTGACGATGATTTTTTACATGCCCACCATTTCCATGTCTAATACGGTTATGTATGCCATACTCTCGAGAGACAGTAGCATTGATGTTGTAAAGGTTTTTCCTCCCATTCGCGTATGGGGAACAGTGGGATTTATCGTGGCTTTGTGGACGGTGAGCTTGACTGGTCATGAGACGGATGCATTTCAATTTTATTTGGGAGGCGTTGTTTCTTTCATTCTTGGTGCATATGCATTTACGTTGCCAGCATGTCCTCCTTTGGGTAAAAATTTAGAGCGTAAGTCATGGGTTGAGGCCCTGGGATTAAATGCCTTTAAAATGTTGAAGGATCGTTACTATGCGGTGTTTTTCTTGTTTGCATTGTTGTTGGGTGCTGCACTTCAATTGACCAATGCTTATGGTGATGTTTTCTTGCATGACTTTGATGGTAATCCTGCTTATGCAGACACTTTGGCGGTGAAATATCCTGCGATTGTTTCTTCATTGGCGCAGATTTCAGAGACGCTATTCATTTTGGCGATTCCTTTTTTCATGAAGCGCTTTGGCATTAAGCAGGTGATGCTAATTAGCATGATTGCCTGGGTGTTGCGTTTTGGTTTGTTTGCTTTTGGCAATCCTGGAGATGGTTTGTGGATGATTTTGTTGTCCTGTATCATTTACGGGATGGCCTTTGATTTTTTCAATATCAGTGGATCATTGTTCATTGAGAAAAGTGTTGAGCCTTCTATCCGTGCAAGTGCACAAGGCTTATTTACCATGATGGTCAATGGTGTTGGAGCGGTATTGGGAAGCAGAGTGAGTGGTTGGGTTATTGAGCATTATTTTACGCATTACACGATGAATGCAGAAGGACAGTCCATTCCTCATTTGAACTGGTCGGGTATTTGGCTTTGTTTTGCGGGCTATTCCGCTTTTGTCGCCATTTTGTTTTTACTGCTTTTTAGAGAACGAAAAACAGCGGCTTAATACGTCCAAGTTTTTGCATAAGTATTGAAGAAAGATATACCTAGTTTGTAGGTGAGTCGCGCCGATCCAAAGTTGTTGTCGGATGTGCATGCATACATACCAAATCGGAACAGTTGTTTTTTAATTCTACAAACTCTTTCTAATCCCAAATACAATTCTTGGTGGATAAAGTTTTGGTCGGCAATAATCAATGTTGCAGCACCAGCTGCTTCTGTGATTTTCAATCGATGAATGACAGGTAGTTTATTGGTGATAAGTCCGTTGAAGTGATGAAA
>JBEISW010000169.1:0-5184 GCA_040375215.1 Crocinitomicaceae bacterium
GATAGGTGAAATAGTCAAAAATTAAATATCGGAGCTTCAAAGAACAGCTTTTCGTTTACCTAAAAATCCCCTTCCAAGCCTTCTCATCCAAATAAAGACAACACTTGTCTTGCTTTAAAAGACAATGTATTTTGAAATTTTCTTGGGTTCCCATGATGGTGCGGTTGTAGGTCAGGTTCCATTCTGATTTTGAAATCTCTTTGACTCCTGCGCGTTTCATTTGGTAACCAAATGAAGCATCTTCCAGCTTGTTTATCTTTTGCTGCTTGTTCAAGTTGTCCACAGCAGGCCCGCAGAGATAAGGAAGCATTTGCTCGTATTGTTGATTTTTGTGCAACACTTGTAGATAGGTCAATATGTCTGCATTGTAAAAGCATAAGGGGTTTTTGAAAAGGCAGTCTTGGTTTTGGGCTGGCATGCTCAAGGATAGAATCAAGGCACAAAATGAAGTGATGAGCAATTTCAATTTCATAGGTTAACTTTTTTACAAAGAATAAATGTATTCCAAAATCGCAATGATTCATTTTTTAATTCCCTCCCCATCCCCCTCCGCGGAAAGGGCATCGAGTATCCTCCGGGATAGGCAGTGATGACACTCCATTGGCCTTTTTGCCATTGCGCGACAATCGTGAATAGGCGGGTTTGAGGAAGTGCTTTGCGTTCTATGTAGCTAATGATTTGGCCGTCACGAAACTCGGTCTTGATTGCATTGGCTTCGATTTCATTCCGATTTAAAATGCCCAACTCCCCAATTTCTTCTTTGTACTCAAATACAAAACAGCTGCGCATCCTGCCTTGTTCCTTTTTTAAGGTGAGTGCAGAATCTGGAATGCATGCAATTAATGCAGATAGGTCATTGATGAATGGCAGAAAAGTCCCTCCGGCCATTTTGCTGCCGTGGAGGTGGCGCTGGAAGTGTTTTTGAGCAGATGGTGAATGGTGGAACGAAATCATTTCTGTCACCAATTACACATATTTTAAATCTGGCGTTATCGCATCTAGGTATTTTTTCTTGATACCCTTGAAGGATACCAAATCGACCTTTACCTGTAATAGTTGTTCCAGTTCCTCAGCCAATTGAATGAAGCGAAGACCAATGGGTCCATCAAATTCAACGGCAATATCTAGGTCACTTTCTTGTGAATTTTCATTTCTAGAAAATGAACCAAATACGGCCATCTTTTTGATGGGATATTTGCTGCACAATTGTGACTTGTGTTGGCTTAATATTTGAAGTGCATGGTCCAATGGCTTCATGATATCAAATATAGTTCAAATTGCATAAGCCACAAGCTAGCATTATCCTCATTTGCTTATCTTCGTTAGATGAAGAATGTTTTAGTTATTTTGTTTTTGATATTGTCAATGGGGGCTTTTTCCCAACACCACCACCTTCCCAAAAATCACCAGAACGATCCCAATATTCCTGCTTGGGCAACTGAGATGTACAAGGATAATCCCAATGTCTCTAAAGTGAAAGAAATGTACGAGGCGTTTTATACGGTGAACGCGTTCGTTAAGAACGAACATACCCAATACTACAAGCGCTGGGTCAATGCCATCAAGAACCATTTGGAGGATGGTCAAGTGGTCATGCAAGCAGCTGCTCCCAGAGGCGGCGGAAGCGCCGTCTGGAACTACTGCGGTCCTGAAGTGCACTATGCTGCGGATGGTTCAGAAGTGGAAATCAGCGAGCAAGCCAATGTGTATTGCCATGATCGCTCTTTATTGAATAGTCAAATTCTATTTTGTGGCACGGAGTCGGGTGGGGTTTATAAGACAACCGATGGTGGAAACCATTGGACGCACATGACCCATGATTTGATGATTGGTGGTGTCTCTGCCATCAAGATCCATCCCACCAACCCAGACATCGTTTTCTTCTCTGCTGCCAATGATATTTGGAAATCCATCGATGGCGGAACGTCATGGTCCATATCTGGTCAAAGCAGTTTTCAATCGCTGAATGTCTCGGCTTCTGAAATCATTTTTCATCCTACCATTCCCAACATGCTCTTTGCTGCTACCAACCAAGGTTTGTATCAATCCATTGATTTGGGTTTGTCGTGGACTGAAAAACTGCCCAATGAATGCATGACGGTAAATTTTCAACCGTTCAATCCCGATGTGGTGTATACAGTGCATTATGAACCGACATTGGGCATCAGCAAATTTTACAAGAGCATCGATGGCGGAAATAGTTTTGTCATGTATGACAACGGTTGGTTTCAAGAAAACGCAGGCTTTACCAATGTCGAATTGTTGGGCGGCCATATGGCCGTTACGGAGGCTGATCCCAATCGCATTTACGTGTTGCTTACGGGATACGGAACCTATGCTGCCGGTGTTGAACTCAATGGTTGGATTGGAACCTACGTGAGTTACGATGCGGGTGAAACATGGTCCAATCCGCATGGCTTGATTGGCACGCCGTACAACATCGATACACATCCCAATTTGATGAACTTCTCAGCTGATGACGGCACGTATACCCAAATTCACTACAACACTACCATCATCGCTTCGCAATTGGATGCGGACAAGATTTTAATCGGTGGTTTGAATTTGTGGAAGTCGGAGGACGCAGGAGCTAGCTACCAAGGTGTGGGCGGATACATCGGTGGATTGCCCTACCTGCATGTCGATCAACAAGAGTATCGCATTTACAAAACCAGCCCAACAACCGAAGAGCTTTGGGGGTCCAATGATGGCGGTATTCATTTTAGCAATGATTTTATGCAATCATTCACCGCTAAGAACCGCGGTATTCGAGCAGTCAACCTTTGGGGATATGACCAAGGCTGGAACGAGGACATCATGGTGGGTGGTCGTTACCACAATGGGAACATGGGCTATCTCGAAAATTATGGTCCTGGAAATTATTTGTCTTTGGGTGGTGGAGAAGCACCAACGGGATATGTCAATTATAGCGATCTGAACAAGACCTACTTCAGTGATATTCAAGGCAAAGTTTTGCCAGAGTCCATTCAAGAAGTTCCCAGCAATTTCTCGGTCTCTATTTCACCCAACGAGAGTTATTGGAACAACGAATCATCGCGTATTATGTTCTCCCATCAATACTTTGATAAAGCTTATTTGGGTAAGGACAACAAATTGTATGTGAGCAATAACGCTTCTTCCTTCTCTGTGCTTTACGAGTTCGGCTCTGACGTGGGAAGTAAGGTGTTGTGGATGGAGCAATGTTACACTATGCACAATGTTCTCTTTGTTCAACAACGCGTTTTGAATGTGATGAAATTGTGGAAGTCTTCTGATTATGGAATGTCATGGGTCATGGTGGATCAACCATTGAATCAGAACAACATGTGCTTCACGGCTGGAGCTACGGATCAAGAGATTTGGTTGAGCTATCCCAATGCTTCAGTTAGCCAACGTGTATGGCGTACCATCGATGGTGGGCAAAGTTGGATCAATATCACCGGTTCTGTCTTGGGCAATGGCAAACCTTGGGCCATCGCACATGCTTTGGGAACCAATGGGGGAGTGTACATTGGAGCTTCCAATGGCAGGGTGTTGTATCGAAATGCAACCATGAATGATTGGATGGAGTACAGTGATGGATTGCCAGTAAGCGGAGAGGCATTGCGATTGGTACCTTTCTACCGCGATCAAAAAATTCGTTTCGCATCCTGGAATCTGGGTGTTTGGGAAGCTCCTTTGTATGAGCCAACCACAATGCTGGTAGACTTTGCAGCTGCGCAAGAACGTTTTTACTGTCCTGGAGAGTCCATCCATTTTGTGGATCATTCCGTTGTTCCAGATGGAGCAACCTACGCTTGGAATTTTGAAGGCGCAACCCCGGCAACAAGCACCGCTAAATATCCTACGGTGGTTTACAATACAACGGGTTCATTCAATGTTAGTCTCACGGTTACCTACAATGGTCAATCTTTGAGCAAAACCAAAACGCAATACATTTCGTCCATTGACGGACTGTCTAGCCCTTTGATGGCGCAGGATTTCGAAAGTGGAGCCATCCCATCAACTTGGCAATTCAAGCATCCAACAGGAGGCGGTTTCAATTGGAACATCAGTGACCAATGCAGTTCTTTTGGCAACGGAACTTTCTCCATGAAGTTTGACAATTATTGGGTTGATGCGGCGGGCAGTCACGACCAAATTTGGTTGGACAAGTTCATCGTCAATAGCAATTCGGCCAACTTAACCTTTGATGTTTCTTATGCGCAGTATGGAGGACAGTATTCAGATACGTTGGCTGTAGTGGTATCAACGGATTGTGGAGCAACGTGGGAGACGTTGTACATCAAAGGAGGTGACGAATTGGCGACAGCACCAGACAACACCGATCCATTCATTCCTGTTGCTGCGGAATGGCGAAATGAGAGCATCGCTTTATCCAATTATGAAGGGCAAGAATTGATCGTAGCCTTTGAGAATATTGGTCGATATGGAAATCAAATTTATGTGGACAATATTCAAATTGTTAATCCTGTGAGCATCGATGAGCAGGATGAATGGGCTTTGAATTTGTTTCCCAATCCTGCAACCCATCAAGTTTCCATTTCATCCACCCAAGATTTATCCGGATGGAATTGGATGTTGGTGGATGCCTTGGGAAGGAAATGTCCTGTAACCATAGAAACATCTTCTAACAAAACAATCATGTTGTTGGATGGACTCTCCGCTGGTTGGTATTCAGTGGTTGCTGTAAAAGACAATTTAAAGTGGGTTAAATCTTTTCAAAAAATAGGAAATGATGAATAAATTGATTTTTTCACTATTGCTTTCTCTGTTTTCTTTTTTTGGGTGGAGTCAGAAAGAAACAGGAACAGCTAGTTTTTATCACAATAAATTTGAGGGGCGCAAAACCAGCAGCGGTGAAGTGTTTCGTCAAAACTCGTACACCTGTGCGCACAAGACCTTGCCTTTTGGAACAATGCTCAAAGTAACCAATTTGAGCAATGACAGCACAGTTGTCGTAAAAGTCAATGACCGCTTGCCGATGCGCTCCAAGCGTGTAATTGATTTGTCCATGGTAGCAGCCAAGCAGCTGAACTTTGTATCCAAAGGCTTGACCAAAGTGGAATTGGAGAAAGTGAATCCTTAGGAGCAATAATTGGCGGTGCCCCGCATCACTTCGTTCGCGGGTCGGGCTTTTCGCTTGTATCTTTTGACAAGTCAAAAGTATACCGTTTCTCCCGA
>JBEISW010000018.1:0-16152 GCA_040375215.1 Crocinitomicaceae bacterium
CTCCTTAAACATCTCCACTCCCTCCAACAATACATCGCTTCTGTGGGGAATTACTTCTACCCAATTCTCTTTGGTTGTCTTGTCCAACGGGCATTTCATCAATCTAAAGTTCTTTGCATCCCAGTTGGTGGTGATGTAAAATGAATCTTCAAAATGATCTACCGCATATTCCAACTCCTTTTCTCGTGGGTGAATAATTCTGAAAGAACCATTGGGATTGTTGGCTTCCAACACCCTGTATTCAGCAGACAAAGTCTGACTGCTTCCAATGATCAAGTACTGCTCACTTTTGGTTTTAAAGACAAAACAAGAATAGGTTTCGTCTTTCTCTTCAAAGACCAAAACATCTTCTGATTGACTGGTCCCCACAATATGTCTCCAAATCTGAAATTCTCGCAAAGTTTGCGGATCTCTTTTGGAATAGAATACCGTTTTATTGTCTGACGCCCAAGTAGCTCTGCCTGTCGTTCCCTCCAACATATCGGCAATCACTTCGCCTGTCGCAAGGTTTTTAAAAAACACTTGGTACACCCTTCTGCTGATCTCATCCACACCATATGCCATCCATTGATTGTCTTCACTGATGGTCATTCCTCCCAATGCCCAATAGGATTTTCCAGCAGCCAAGGAGGGCCCGTCAATCAATACTTCTTCAACACCTGTCTCCATGCTTTCCTTCTTGCGACAATAAAAAGCATAATCTTTTCCTTGCTCATAGCGCGTGTAATACCAATAGCCATTGTCCTTGGTGGGGACGCTTTGATCAGTCTCCTTTATTCTACCCTTCATTTCTGCAAAAAGCTTCTCCTGCAAGGCCTCTGTGGGGGCCATAATGGATTTGGTGTAGGCATTTTCCGCATGCAAATAATCCAAAACTTCTTGGGTTTGCGCATCGGGTTGAGCAGCTTCCTTTTGTTCATCCGTCAGGCGCATCCAATAGTAGGAATCAATTCGTGTATCTCTCACTTCATTTCCCACTTTGTATTCCAATACAACGTCTTTTTTAGCTGGTTTTGGTGCGCTCATTTTTACTTTTTTTTGACTCAATAATTTTTGTGGTGCTAAAATCGCGCAAATTGACAGAACTGCGATGTATCCAAAGGTTTTAATTTTCATGATCTTCATTGTTCGACATTAAAAAAGACATCCATTGCAGATCTTGTGCAATGGTGATTTTGATATTCCCATTTTTACCTTCTACCAGATGGATTAGACCTCCATCTGCCTCCAAAACAGGCGCGTCGTCAGTAAAAGATTTTGAATAATCCTGCTGATATGCTTTTTTCAGCGCTGTAGCTCTAAAAAACTGAGGTGTCTGGATAATGCGATAATCATCCCGATGCACTGAACACCACTTTTCATCTTTTCTCACTCTCAAACTATCACTCATTGGCAACGCAGGAATTGCATTTTCGTAGACATTCAACTCGGTCTCTAATCTAAGAATAAATGAGCCATCAATATTGGGGCGGGCCGCGTCATGAATAAGCACAACCTCAGCTGTATCTGGAATAAGCGCCAATGCATTTTGAACGGAATGAAAACGTTCTTTCCCACCCAAAGCTATTTGATGATGCGGTAAATGGTACATTTCAGAAAGTGAAGTCATGTACAACTGATCATCCGGATGGATAACCACGACTATATGGTAATTCAACGCAGCGAAAACCTCCATGCTGTGCTGCAGCACCGGCTTGTTGTTCAATAAAACAAACTGTTTGGGTATATCACTACCAAATCTGTTGCCTCTACCAGCGGCCACGATAACGGCCCATTTATCAGCTTTGATCACCTTGCAAATGAAAGCATAAAAGACTTATTCCGAAATCCATAACGTCAAAAATTGCAACCTTTTATTCATTTCTTCGTAAATTCGGGCAAAAGATTTTAGCATGACTAGAAATTTACCCCTGTTGCAATTGATCATTGCCACCTTTATGATCACTTTCACTTTGGATTCGTCTTCTCAGATGACCGCGGATTTCAACAGTGGAATTCCTTCAGGATGGACTACCAACAACCAATGGACGCATGATACCTCATCTCCAATAAATGGAGCTGGTTCCATCAGACACAACAACAATGGCTACACCTCTGGAAGTTCTGTATACACCTGCGCTTCTGCAGCCGTGGACGGAGGCTTAAGCAATATATCTGGTGTAAATACCACCTGGAGTTTCAAAGTAAAAACGTTTGCAAAGAGTGTTGGAGCAGGTTCAAAGTTTTGGGTTGTATTGGCCTCGGATGTCGCTACGCCATTCATCAGCTCAACGGGAAATGTGGCCTATGGCACACCTTCTGAAAAATTTTCCGGCTACGCCATAGGTATCAACCCTTACGGAAGTACGCCTAACAATACCCGCAAATTGCAATTGATGCGCATTGACGCAGGCGTTGCAACACGTCTAACTGAAATCACGGGGGGTATCAACTCTACAACTGGTCCAACAACTATTTCATGGACTTCAACTTCTGCATGGGGATACGGAGCGCAAAGCATTGCTAACGCTGTTGGAATCACTGTTATTCGAAGTGCCAGTGGTTCTTGGACGGTAGATGTTGACTTTGATGGCAACGGTGCAACAGATGCCTCAAGCACGGCTTTGACAGATAACACTTATTCTAACATGAGCTATGTTGGATTAACTTCCTTGTATACCACATCATCAGGAACACCGGTAGCCAATTCTGTTTACAACAATTTCTCTTTTGATGATTTGAGTATTTCGCAAACCTCAAGCGCTGCAACCTATTACAGTATTGCATCAGGCAACATGAGTAGTGGCTCAGTATGGTCATTGACCGACGGCGGAGCTGCTGTTACACCTGCTTTCAATATCAATACTGATATCATTGTCAAACATGCTATCACCATTGATGGATCGTACAATTTATCCGATGTGACCATTTCATCTGGTGGAAGTTTAACTGCTGGTGGTACAGCTCAAAGCTTGACATTGAGCGGAAATTGGACCAATAATAATGCGACAACGTCATTTGTTCCGAAATTCGGAAGCAGTTGTTGCTCTGATGGATGTGAAGTCATCATGGCCGGAACTTCTGCACAAACCATAGGCGGAACGGTAGGAACACAATTCATGGACCTTACCATCAACAATAGCGCAGGTGTTACCTTAAATGCACCTGTCTTTGTATCCAACGCAGTACATCCAGATGCAGGAACACTTACTACAGATGGAGCAGGTGGGAGTTTATCGTTGCTTTCTAATGCATCTTGTTCAGGATCCATCCACACCATTGCAAGTGGTGCTGATGTTTCTGGACCAGTTACTTTGCAACGTTATCTTCCTTCCAACTCAGCGAGTAATTGGATGTTCTTGTCTTGTCCATTGTATGCCAATAGCGCATTGAGCACCAGACTTTCGCCAGCTGTTGCATGGGGTGCAAAAACTGTAAATGGTGTTTCCTATCCAGCCTTATCCATGACTTCTAATACCATCAAGTGGTACAATGAAACGCTTTCAGGAGTGTCCAATTTTGGCTTTACCGTTGTCAATCCAACCACAGGTCAATTGAATCCAATGCTTGGCTACAACGTCTTTTCCAACGCTTCAGCCAAAACCATCAACCCAACGGGTTATTTTGGCAAAGGAACCAGAACTGCTTCTTTGACTTATACGGCCAGCGGAGCTGTTGAATCCTACGGAAGAAACTTAATTTCCAACCCATTCCCTTCAGAGATTGATTGGAGTGTTGTGGAAAACAACAGCTCCAATATCGGTGCATACTTTGTTTACGATTACCAAAGTTCCAACTACTTGTATTACAACAACAATGATGGCTCATTCAATACCTCCTCCGGATATCCAGACGGTATTGGCAAATACATTCCCCATAGCCAAAGCTTTTTCGTCATTGCCACTTCTGGTGGTCAAATCGTGAACTTCCCTGAATCATCAAAAGTAAGCAGATGTTCTCCCAAGGCTTTTGAAAGAAGTGAAGGTGGTTATCCGGTATTTGCCATGGAATTGAGCACGCAAGACGAACGTTTTAAAGATCAATCCAACGTCATCTTAAACCCTGAAGCGCAAGAAGGTTATGATGAGGGATTAGACATTTCCGATATGTTTGATACAGATCGTTCTCATGCCAACATTTCATTTGTAACACAAGACCAACAAGTGCTGGTAGCCAACTCCATCAATCCAAATAAAAATGTCACCATGCAAATACAATTGGATATTTTGGCAGAAGGCATAGAGTGGGCTTCACTTGGTGTGAAGAGATTTGTTGAAGGCGAATGGTACATGACCGTTGGTTTGCCCACCATGCAATACAGCCAAGATGGTAGTGCCTGGAATACCGTTCACGCAGGTGACGTGGTTCAATGCTTTGAAAATACCAGATTCAACATACCGGTTCAAGGCGAAATGCACGGACAGATTGGTTCTTTGACTTATTGCCCAGAAGGCGGCTGTATCAATGCAGCAGCATTGGCTGGAGATGCATCCAAACTCGAAGTGCTTTTGAGTCGTCAACAAATAGTGGTGCGCAATGCAGGCCAAGCGTTGACACAAGTAATTTTCATGGATGCAATGGGAAAAACCATTCAAACATGGAACGGGTCTAACCCGCAGTGGGAGATGGATACCGATGGTTTGGCCAAAGGCGTTTACCTTGTTCAAGCTACCAATGACAACGGCCAGGTATTGGTTCAGAAAGTAGTATTGCCTTAAAAGAATAATAAGATCATAAAAGGGTAGCCACTTGCGCTACCCTTTTTATTTTTACATCCATGAAGTTTCTCATCGCTGGACTTGGCAATATTGGTTTTGAATACAACAACACCCGACATAATATCGGGTTTGATGTGGTGAACTTTCTAGCTGAAAAACATGGAGGCCAATGGAAAACCTCCCGGTATGCGGATGTCGCAGAAATTAGGGTCAAAGGAAAAACGCTGATCCTCATCAAACCATCCACTTACATGAACCTCTCCGGTAACGCGGTGCGGTATTGGTTGCAAGAAGAGAAACTGAGCCCAGCTCAATGTTTGGTCATCACTGATGATTTGGCTTTGCCATTTGGAAAATTGAGAATGCGACCCAAAGGCAGCGATGGTGGGCACAATGGACTCAAACATATTCAAGCCATATTAAACACTGATCAATATCCACGCCTCAGATTTGGTGTTGGTTCAGAATTTTCCAAAGGCAAACAAGTGGATTACGTGTTAGGTGTCTGGAATGAAGAGGAGCTAAAAACATTGGAAGCCCGCATCGAAAAAGCAGCAGAAGGTTGCGTTCAATTTGTCCAAATGGGATTGGAACGCGCAATGAACATCGTTAACGCTTCTTAGTTACCACTTCCAAGTCAATTGCAACGAAATATTCCTCGGAGCATCTGGCTTGGCAGGTCTTGTCGCATAAAAGGCATTGAGCACATTTTGTATTTGTAGACTACAAGACCACTGATCCGTTGGTTGATAATTCAATCTGAATATCCCAGTATCTTCACGGTAATGCGAACACCGCAAGTAGCGCGCACGGTCAATGTGCCATTCCAATGGGTTACGCCTACATTCTGTTGATCCGCAAAAATCAAGGCCCTAGGTATGGGTTGCTCCGTTTCATCATCCATCACCTGCATATAGAAATCATGTTGTGCGTTGGCAATGAAACTGTAAAACCCAAGAAATAAAATCAGTAGTACTCTCAACCGAAAAAATTTAAAAAGCAATTTAATGCTTTTTTCCTTTCCTGTTCTTTTCTCCCGTCCTAAGATCTGCGTAACGGGGATCATCGTCATAAGACAACTTGCGCATGGCCTCTACCTCAATGTTATACACACCCATCTCTTCAATCACACGTCCTTGTATTTGGTAAATTCCTGAACCCCGCCAACCCATGTTGTCTTTTCCTACAACAGGAAAATGTGCGGTGTCAATGAAATCACCTGCTGCATCGATGAAGTTTCCAAAATACATTCTATCTCCTTTGCTTGTTCTGGTGGGCTTACAAGTGATATAATAACCCAATACCTCCACTGTCTTTCCCAACTGCGCTGGAAGTACTGAAGCTTTTAATCCAAAATTCTTCCACTCCTTGGGTAACAAATCAAATGGACTGCACAATGGGAATCCCAACAACTCCATCTGATCATAAGCATCCTCCAATGGCAAATCAACCAAGGTGGGAAAATCAAATTGCTTGCGCTCTACGCCAAACAGTGAATTCTCCTGCATGTCCCAACGCTGTGTAAAATACAACTGCGCCTTCCACAACAAATGCTTCTTGGTTTGGCCTAAAAAACGAAAAGCACCAACACGAATCAACAAGATGCATTGCTCTATTCCAATGCGCACCCGATCTAAAAAATCCTCAAAATCTTTGAATGGGCCGTTGGTCTTTCGTGCCAACAACAAACGTTCTATCAACGGATGCTCCATGTCCTTGACCATGCCCAAACCCAAGTAAATGTTCTTGCCGTCAATGATGGTGACTGCACTGCTTCGCTGGACGCACGGTGGATGGATAATGCCTCCCTTTCTGCGGGCTTCGTGGACATAAAATTCAACCGAATAAAAACCTCCTCCGTTGTTCAGAGTCGCCACCATGTATTCCAATGGAAAATACGCCTTCAGAAACAAACTTTGAAAGCTCTCAACAGCATAAGATGCCGAGTGTCCTTTTGCAAAAGCATAACCCGCAAAACTTTCAATTTGCCGCCAAATTTCCACCACCTCTTCCAGCGGTCTTCCTTTTTCCATGGCCTTTTCAATGAAGGCATCGCGCGCGCGATCAAACTCATCTCTTCCTCTAAACTTTCCACTCATGCCGCGGCGCAAGGCATCCGCCTCACCCAACGTTAAACCTCCGTAAAAATGGGCTACTTTGATGACATCCTCCTGGTACACCATCACGCCATAGGTCTCTGGCATCAACTCGAGCAAAACGGGATTGGCCTGCTTCCTGCGCTCAGGTATGCGCTGTCGCATGATAAACTCGCGCATCATTCCACTCTTAGAAACTCCAGGACGTATAACCGAGCTGGCCGCTACCAATCCCAAATAATCATCCACTTGCAACTTGCCCAACAACATCCGCATGGCAGGCGACTCCACATAAAAACACCCGATGGCATCCGCTGAACGAATCAAACTTTTCACTGCCTCGTCTTTTTTAAATAGCGTCAAATCATGAATATCAAAGTCTACCTTTTCCGGTTGATTGTAGGCGATGATCTCCATGCACTCCTTGATTTTTCCCAATCCTCGCTGCGACAAAATATCGAACTTGTAGATACCGATATCCTCTGCAACCAGCATGTCAAAATGCGTGGTGGCAAATCCCTTGGGTGGTAAAAAAGTTGCTGTATAATACCATATCGGTTTTTGGGTAATCAAGATTCCTGCAGCATGAATGGCCAATGCATTGGGGAAATCTTGAATGACCTGCGCATAGCGCAATGTCAATCGCTGCATCTCATCCAACTGCTCCATTTTAAACTTACCATCACCCAACAAATCAATCTCCTCCTTGGGCAAACCAAAAACCTTTCCCAACTCCCGCACTGCTGCGCGATACTGGAAGGTATTGTAAGCACCTAACAACGACACATTGGGAAAACGAGAAAATATATACTGCGTCATGTCCTCCCGATCGGTCCATGAAAAGTCAATGTCAAAATCAGGTGGATTCTGACGGTAGAGATTAATGAATCGCTCAAAATACAGATCCAATTCAATAGGGTCTACATCCGTGATGCGAAGCAAGTAGGCCACAATGCTATTGGCACCGCTCCCTCGACCTACATAAAAATATCCATTGCTTCTGGCATAACTCGTAATGTCCCAATTGATGAGAAAATACGCAACAAAAGATTTCTCCTTAATCATGTCCAACTCCTTTCGGATTCGCACAATGATGGCACTTTCCTCGTCATCCATTTTCACCTCTGGATAGCGATAAGACAAACCTTCCCAACACAATTGCTCCAACAACACCTCATCCTGCGCCGCACTCAAACCGTAAATCAATTGGTTTTTCATGCTCACTTCCTCTTCCATTCTCCACAATGTCGACCAATGCAAAAAAACATTATTTGTCTTTTGATACAAATCAAATTCGGAATAAACTGATTCAACTTCTTCCTTGGTTTTCCAAATCTCTTTTTCCGTTGCATGATCCAACACGCTCAATTTGCTCAGCAGCACATTGTTATCCACCGCCCGCAACAGACGATGTGCGTTGAACTCTCTTTTGTTCCGAAAACTAAAAACAGGCAAGGCAAGGCATCGCTCAAAATCTTTCCAACGGGAAATGCGCCAACGATTCATCTCATGCGGTGCAATGCTCACCCATTCGTTGACTCTCATAATATCCATGGGCCAATCTCGCACCTGATCCAATGGATAAATCACCCCTGCATCTTGCCATTCTGGAGCGCGTTCAGGAAAATCTTTCTTCTCATGCAAGTGAAAAGACAACCACTCGTTCACCTCTTTGAAACCTTCTTCATTGAAAGGAACAGCAACAAAAACTGTTTTTACGTTATTCTTAAAGTCAACACCAGTAACACCTGTAAACTGCTCTTTCTTCAACCAGCGTTTAACATCCCAAGTAGCCGAGGTATTGTTGACATCAGCAAACAAGCAAGTCTCCCAACCTGCCTGACGCATTTCCTGCAAGGCCTCTAAAGGAGCCACAGTACCGTAACGCAACGAGAAATAAGAGTGCAGCTGAACCATATTCAATCAAACAAAGACATTTGATCATCACGGCGCTTCCTTCCGCGGGTCTCGCCCATCCCAAACATTTCAATATCCTGATACACCTCGTAATCGTACTCTTGTAAAACCCGCTCCCCTATTGGCTTCAGCAACTCCTTGCCATTGGCTGAAGGACTTTTGATGGCCGATGAAATGGGATAGGCATTGAGCCAACCATCCGGGCAAGGTTGCATCATGGAAGTGATATCTGCCAGCGGAGCAGCTGAATTGAGCCAAGTGGAATGAAAAACCTCTGGTAGTATTAAAGGACAACGGTGGTGGCCAATTTTTTCGAGCACCGCATTGGGAGCGGTGGTGAGAATGGCAAAAGAAAAAATGGTTTCGTTTCCTTTTTGCCAAGTGTCCCAAATACCGGCCAAGGCCATTGGGCCGTTTCCTGAGGTGGGGTAAATGCAATACGGTTGTTGAAGACCAACACCTTGGGGACCTTCGATAAAGCCATCGGCCAACACCAAGCAACGCTGGTTGCGGATGGCGCGTCGAAACATGGGTTTATCGATGATGCCTTTGGCGCCGCGGTAATCTTTTCGGTTATCCGGATTATGGTCACCTTCGGAACGCGCATTGATAAACAACTTCCCATCCTTAGACCACGAGGGAGTAAAACCGAATCGAAACATTTGCAGGGATTTGGGTTGATCATTGGTAATGACCAGTCCTTGCGCCCCTGGCGCTAGATTGGTGGTAGGTGTAAAGTCAAACCCCTTGGGCATGGTAACACCAAACTTTTTCTCAATCTCCTTTACTTTGGTAACAACGATATATCTGCCGCACATAATTGCAAAGTAAAGGTAGGAGATTGTAATGGATTTGAGATGGGGAGAAGTAGCGAGAGTATGAAATGCGATTCGCTATAGAGGTATAAGGTATATGAGTCAACCGTTTTATGTTATTCACTGACCTCTTTGCGTGCCCTGCGCAACCTTGGCGAGCATTGCGGTTTTGTATTTTAATTTAACGCAATGGACGCAAGGCTATCGCAATGGACGCAAAGAATTAACCACTTATCTTACCACCTGCAACCTACTCCTTTCCCCACCAAAATCAATCAAGTAAAGCCCCGATTCCAATTCTCCAAAATGGATTTCAGCGACATTACCATTCAACACTACGTTGGTTTTAAATACAATCTTGCCGGTGATGTCCATCATGACCAATTCCCGGGCGGATTCAGGTTCCGTTGCGGGTTCCTGGGCGAATATCAATTCGCCCCTACGTGGGCCGTTGTATTGTAGAACAAAACTGCCTGTTGATGTTGGGTTGGGATAAATTGAAATACTGGATACTCGTGACTCTTGACTCCAATCGCTCTCACTCTCGCTCTGTTGAACTATCCCCGCCGCTCCAACCCTCAAACACTGCACTGCTCCCCAATTGCCCGTGATTCCACTGCTGTGAACCGGTCTTACTCTAACATTGTAAGTCTTGCCGGCTGTGATGCCTGGCACATTGCTCAAGAAGAAAACACTGGCATAGGCACCGCCTTGAACGACTTGCGCTATTCCGGGGTTGGGCAATACTTGAGTAAACTCCCAATCGTAGCGCATGGCGCCGCAAACGGTTCTGTCCGGGGCGATGGTTGATGTAAGCGACTTGTTGGTTGGGCAGCGGTCCGAAATTCTTAACGCTACTGTTTGCTCAGCATTCAATGTAACGGTACAAGTGGTTGTCGCTTGCGCGAAAAGATTCTCAAAGTTTCCTGCGGCGTCAAATAGGGAGTAAAGGACCGGAACTTTCAACGTGTAAACCATGGCCGATGTTCCTTGGTTGGGTGGTAACAAGGTTCCTAATCGTGCAACGACCGTACTTGCACTGGTTGTGGTATAAGACCACGGCGTGATGTTTTGGTTCACGTTGTTTTGGGTGGCTGATAGCACATCAAAAGTGTAAGCGACTGCATTGGCTCTGTACTGCGCCTTGAAGCTGTTGCAGACAGAGGTGTAGATTCCTGTGTTATTGCTGTAGTAATGGTCGCAGGTTGAACCCGTCAAATGGTTGAAACAGATCTTGGCGCTAGCGTTCATTGCACCACTGATGTTGTGCACTGCGACATAGTAGGGTTGACCGACGGTGAGTTGATCGCTCAACAAGGTTTGGTTGCCCGTTGTGATTTCATGTTCTGTTTCGATAAGTTCCAAGCAGCCGCCGGGAGTCATGGTATAGAGGCGAACATCATTGTCTCCTGATGCCGCTGAAAGGCCCGCTCTGAAGGTATTGAACTGTGCGGTGAAGCTGTACCAAAGATCATTTCCATTGCCGTCAATCACCACAGAGTTAGCACCGTTGTTCAAGTTGGCAGAGCGAATGCTATTGCCGGAACAAACGGGATACAAGGCTGTAACAGCAGCAACAGCGTTGATGGCCGCGGCTGAGAAACCTTCATCAATTTGCCCGTTGCAGTTGTCATCTAAACCGTTGCAAGTTTCGGGTTGTGGTAAAACACAACTGCCATCCTCAGTGTTGGCCTCAGGATTGAAATTGCATGCGTTAATATCGGTACAACCGAGGATAGCCACAAAGCACAGTGAATCGACACCATCGCAATTTTCGTCACGGTTGTTGTCACAGATCTCAGATGCCCCAGGATAAGTCGTAGCATCCTCATCATTGCAATCGGTATTATCTGAAATGTAGCCTTGGGGTTGGTTGCAATCTTGTACAACATCATCAGGGTTACCGAAGCCGTCTGCGTCTGCATCTGCATACCAGGTCAACAATGGGTTGACCGTGATGGTGATGCTGTCGGTGCAAGTTTGGGTGGCTGTGGTGACAGTTGCTGTGTAGGTCGTGGTTTGGGTTGGGGTGATGGTGATGGTGGGGGTGGTGGCACCGGTGGACCAAGCGTAAGATTGCGCGGTGTAGAGTTGTTGGATTTCTGAGGGGGAAAGGGCGCGGTTGTAAATGGCAACATCGTCGAGAAGGCCATCCATTCTATCATGAATTGCAGTACCCAAAGAACCCATTTTTAGCGGGAAGGAATTTACCCCAAGAAATTGACTCGTCGGAAAAAAAGCAACTTCTTCACCATTGATATAAAATCTACACCACGAATTACCACCTGCAGGCGAATAACTATACGTTACCGCAATACTCGTCCATACATTCAATTCAGGTAAAACATCCGTTTGGAAAAAGCTATTTCCTCCATCGAAGTAGAAGTATAGTCCATTAAAATTGTTTGCTATGATAAAATGATGATCATTTGCAAGATCGGACTTACTTACAAAATGATTATATCCGCTCTCTCCTGGAGCGCCATAAGAGCGCAAGTAGGTCCAAAAGTCTATGGTAAGCTCTTGGATACTATTCAAGACGTCGTTTTGACCATAATTAATTGATTGAATAGATTCTCTGCTAAAATTAAATGAACAGTCCTGATTCGCAAACCTATCGGCCACTAATGTCGCCCCATTCACTACCCCATCATTCCCATTCCCACTCTCATCATTGGCATTGCCGTTGAAAGGATAATAGGCGACTAATCCTTGTTGCAAATTGGAGGGAAGTTGGGAAGATGCACCTGCGCCGCCTGTTGTATTAACGGACAACGTCACAGATTCTCCTGCGCAAAGAGTTGTTGAAGGAGCAGTAATCTCACAAGTCAATAACGGCTCCACACTCAAAGTCAAAGTCACCGTTGAGTCACATCCAGCTGCAGAAGTAAACACCTCTGTGTACGTTCCTCCGGTGGTTAGGGTTTGTGAGCCCAACGTATAGGTCTCGCCTTCTATGATAGAGGCGCTAATTGCGTTGTTGGTGTTGGGATTAACCGTGACATCCACACTAGCTGTACAGGTCTGATTGCCTTGGGTGACGGTACAGCTGTAGGTCGTATTCGCAGTTGGAGAAACTGTGATGGTTGGGGTTGTAGCATTGTTGGACCATGCGTAAGATTCCGCGGTGTAGAGTTGCTGGATTTCGGAGGGGGAGAGGGCGCGGTTGTAAATCATCATTTCATCCAAACTACCATTCAACGTATACTTTTGATTCGGAGTAATTTCATTGGAGAATTTGCCTATGAACAAACTCGTCAATACCGTGTTCATCGAATTTGTATTATTTTCAGAAACCAAAACACCATCGACATACATCTTTGTATTCCCATTAGCATATGTCATTGTAATAAGATGCCAACTGTTCTTTATCTGCAATTGCGGAGTGTTCAAACTCACACAATTTGATCCACTCGCACTGGCATATAAAATTCGTTCATCGTTATTTACAAGCAAATAATTTGATTCGCAGGCACCCGAGAATAAACCATAACAAAAAATAGAATTCCAATCATTGTAAATAGCAGGCTGAAGGCTATTTTGATAAATAACCCAAGCTGACATAGTTCTTTGAGAGTCCCCTATCGGTAAATTTTGAGGAGAATTTACCACAATGTAATTCTCCACCCCATCAAACCCATAAGCACTCCCTACATTCCCAAACCGATCACTTGTCAAAGTAGCCCCATTCACCGTTCCATTGTTCCCATTCCCACTCTCATCATTGGCATTGCCATTGAAAGGATAATAAGCCACCAAACCTTGTTGCAAGTTGGCGGGTAATTGGGAAGAGGCTCCTACACCGCCTGTTGTATTAACAGACAACGTGACAGATTCTCCTTGACAGAGTGTGGTGGTGGGGGCAGTGATGTTACAAATTGAATCTTGAACGACATATGGTGTAGTAAACAACGTATCAATGAAACCACAATCATAAGCTACAATTAATCCTAAAACATAAGCATCCCCTATGTTCGGATTTACAAGTGAGAGGGTATCGAAATTGGAAAGTTCAATCAATTGGTTGTTTTGGTACCATTGATAGGACATAATTTGTGCATTTTCAAGGGGCACTGGTGCCGAGGCAAACAAAAGTAATTGACTCCCGGTAACGTTATTTACTATTTGAGAACTTAGGGGAATAGGCTGATATTGGCTCCAAACGGGTGAAATGACATCAAAAAAATCACCACCATTAAAAGAAAAATAATTATCATAGTAGTCATATATTGTGTTGTACTCAAAATATACTTGATCACTTGGCTGATACTCATCTAGGTATAATATTACACCTGTAGCCCCTGGAATCATCTCTCCGTTGAGATACCATTGCAAAGAATAACTAGAAGTGGTTAACATATTTCTGTTGTTTTCTACACCGGTAACATGCGCTTTAAGCACGGCTTGGCCATCTGGGCATTGACCGCTTAATAGCTCTATGCTTGAGGTCAATGATAATGGTGATGAAACAAATCGAACATGCACAGTATCGGTTTGAAAGGAAATTGGTTGATTGCATCCTAAAGTGCAATCAAAATACAAATCAACTTCCATAACATCGATATCAAATGGATAATTAATACCTGCAAATGGAAATCCATAAGGCCCTCCGATTGTAATGTATGGTTCTCCAAAATTATCAAAACCTTCCATACCAGGCGAAGTAGTTCCCTCATTCAACAAATACTTCACAGAATCGATTATTCCATAGCATCTATATTGCATCCCGGTACCCAGAAAGTAATGTCCTTCCATAAAACTTTCAAATACCCCGTTCCAAGTTGACTCATAAGATATTAACCAAGATTCATCTATATCTAAAGTCAATGTATCGTTGTAACTTCGATTACCCTCGTATCCTAAAGAACCATTTAAAGAACCATAAGATTCTAGTCTTATTCCTCCAAACAAGTTATAATAATCATTAGACGAGAACCCAATATCCCAATTCTCCGTTTTCCAGGGATATTCGTAATAGGTGTAATTTGGATCAAGGTAAGCCAAGGCATTATGGTTGTTGAAGATTACTTGATCTTCTAATAAATTAAGTGACGTACAACTATTTCCATTGAATGAAACAGAAACTTGGGTCAAAACATTATAATTAAAATTAGGATGAAATACACGTCTGTTAAAATTTGTAGTGTCATACCGATAACCTCCTGCAGGGTATGAGGTGCCAGTGTAATAAGTCCAAATGTACTGAGCATCAATATCGATTGGCAAGTTAGTTTCTAAAACATAAACAGCAGAATCCTCTGCACCGTAATATGCATTCCCATAATAGTCCGTCACATAACAAGCTTGGTCAGTAAGCTTGACCAATTGGCAAGTCAACGGCTCCACGCTCAGCGTCAATGTTACCGTTGAATCGCAACCCGCAGCGGAGGTGAATACTTCTGTGTAAGTACCTGCAGTGGTAAGTGTTTGTGTGCCTAAGGTGTATGATTGGCCTTGGACGATAGTTGCGGAAATACCATTGCTCACTGGCGTGCAAGGTGCTTGTCCACTCAAATACAAAGCTTGTATTTCTTGCGGGGTGAGAACGCGGTTCCAAAGTCCAAAATCATCCATTAATCCCTGAAAAAAACAACATCGTGAACCATACATGTCAAACCTAGATCCGATATTCAATTTCGGATTAGTTAATCTCCCGAGTTGAGCGCATCCTGGAATTTGAATAGTCTCTGTCAAGAGACCATTAAAATACAAAGTCATGGTATTATTATCAAAGTCGACTATTTCTACTAGGTGCTGCCATTGGTTTTCAGTAAAATCCATTGTGCTCTGCTCCGATGAACCGCACCAATCCAAATGATTCCAATTGTTGAGCTGAATACCATTGGCATTAGGTCCATTGAGATACACCTGAATACTATTGTTATTCATCGATCGTAAATCAAAGGGGTCAGAATTGTTTGAAGAGGTACTTGAAGAATTAAACCAAAATGACAAACTAATTTTGTTTGCGTTTGAATAACTCAATTGATTATGCTCACCGCAAAATATATAATCCCCAGTACCATTAAAACTGTACGCTCCATTCTGATTTCCAAATCGATCTGTATGCAAGGTCGCTCCATTAACTGCACCGTCATTCCCATTCCCACTCTCATCATTGGCGTTGCCGCAGAATGGCCAATAGCCAACCAAACCATCGGTTGGAACATATGAAGGTAAACAAGTTGTATTTTGTTGCAACTGCCCCGTTTGATCTTGGTAGAGTTGTTGGATTTCGGAAGTTGAAAGGGCGCGGTTGTATACTGAAAAGTCATCGATTATTCCATCAAATCTTCCACAAGCATTACATCCCGATCCTCCAAAAAATGAAACTGCGGAATTTCCAATGGTAAGATTGGGAGTTTGTATTTGGTTGATTCCAACAATCACTGAAGTGTAAAGTTGATTGTCTATGAAAAGTGAGAATAATCCACCATCACTTTCGTATTTAACCGTAAAAAAGCGCCAACTATTATCTGTGACATTTATACTGGAATGAATAGCTGTATTATTTTGATTGACTTCTTGATAGAATTTACCAGTATAATTTTGTAACCAACTTGGTTCATTTCCCATTATTCCTGCAGTAACCATCTCAAAACTAGATTGGCTATTGCTCACAGGAGC
>JBEISW010000324.1:0-2506 GCA_040375215.1 Crocinitomicaceae bacterium
CAATGAGAATCCAGATCAGTTGGTTTGGGCGGTTGGTTCTTCATCACGTGATTTGAAAACCAAAATTGAGGTTCGTTAATCAATGAAGATGCTCATTTGCTTTTGTCCTTGTGCAGTTGTCATTCTCAATTGATACAGACCAGATGCAAATGAAGAGCAATCAATAGGTGTTGGGATTGCTGAGGTGTAAATCACTTGGCCAATCGCATTCACAAGTTGTATGTTAAAACAACCATCGCATTGGATGTTTAAAAGTCCTGAAGTGGGATTGGGGTAGGCGCTCCACTCTCTTTCTCTTTCTCTTTCTTGAACTCCTACTGTATTGATGCTCATCTCATCTGTGCATCCGTTGGCGTCGGTCACTGTTACAGTGTAAATTCCTTCAGCTACATCTGGTAAAATATCGCCTTCATAATTGCCAGGCGTCCAAAGAAAACTATACGGTGCTGTACCTCCATTGGCTATGGCATTGGGTTGTGGAGCATTGCTGTTGATGAAGACATTGAGCAGGCTGGGTTGCTGTAGGATAAAATTGAATGTTCTGAAACAACCATCATCATTGGTAACGGTAACGCTGTAATTGCCAGCATCAATTCCTGTGACATCTTCATTTGTTCCCAAATTATTGCTCCATTGCAACGAACTGATGTTTTGCGAAGGAGCGAAAATCAAATCAAACCCACCATCCGATGCACCAAAGCAACTGGGCAAATCGGGAATGGTGGTAAATGTGATGTATTGACCTTGGATAATGTTAATCTCATCCTTTTGCATACACCCGTGCTCGTCCCAACCTTGGACCCAGTATTCTCCGGGCTCGTTGATTTCTAGGAAGGAGTAAACGGATGAATCGCTCCACAATTGATAATCCAAATTGTGGTTGGTTGTCAAATACAACAACTCATCCAAACAAATCAATGAATCGGTGGAAGCTATTTCTAGCGATGATTGACAAGGGAGCATGTTGTACTTAGACAAATAAGGATAACTAGCTCCGTTGATTCCGTAGGGCTGCGGCAATGAATCTGTCCAACCAAAATAGGCAGGTGCTTGTATGCTTCCGCTGGTATTGCCACCAATATACATGTCATCAGTGTAGGGGCAGTAGGCCATGCCATTGACAAATTGCCAACCCAGGCCTGTTATACCATCCATGCGGTCAATAGAGTCGGTTTGAGAATTGATGCGGTAAAACCAACCGTCGCGGTCATTTTCATCGCTGCTTTTCACCATGCCATAAGGCGTGGTCACTTCGTGCCGCAACATCCCACCAACCCAAACATTTCCCTGTCCATCGGCTTCTAAAGCTAGAGTATTACAAAGTTTGGATCCATGCATTGTCCAATACATGTCCTCATTTCCTTCTGTATCCAATCGGATGGCCGTAGTAGCCCAATCGCCTGGCGGAGTTAAAATGGAATCACCGGCAAAAGTCCATTGCCCCAAACTGTTGAAGGAGGTGTACACCCTACCCAAATGGTCAACAGCAATGTCCTCTAACAAATCGCTGCCAATGGAGCCACCAGTCCAAGCCCATTGCGGATCACCATCCATTGTCCATTTTTCAATAAGAGCATCGTAACCTGCAGAAAATTCGGGATAATAATTGGGGCGAATGGTGTCCCCATAAAAAATGTACTCACCGCCTGCTGTAAATCCAATGTAGAAACTATCGTCTATAGATTGCTCCATTTTGGCCTTCGAGTAGAATTGGCTGCTGGAGTAGGTTGGGCCGCATGATCTAATCCATTGTCCGTTTCCATTGGCATCAAAGCGCGCGATGAATTCTTGCATGTACCAACCTTCAGATGGAGCTTGCAGCGTTAAGTTGCCATATTGGGCTGTATTGTTTCCACGTCCGCTCACGATAACGCCGCCATCATTGGTGACCATCACGTCCGTTCCCTCCTCGTCCCAAACATTGGCACCATTAACCGTCCATTGCAAAACACCATCCTTGTTGTACTTGATCAGGAAAAATTCTCTACCTCCTGCATTGCCAAGCATGGTGGTGTTTTCCACGGTGAGGTTGCCAAAATAATGGCCTGTAATGAACACATTTCCCTCGGTATCGCAATCAATTCCATTGACCTGATCCCAATAGAGCGATGAAATCTGGTTGGCCCAAATGGCGTTGCCCATGCTGTCCATTTTAATGATCAGAACATCTTCAACTGAGGCAGAAGAAAAGGTTTCACCAGCAACTGTCATTACCGCGTTAAACTGGATGGCAACAAAGACATGACCACTGTCATCCGTGCAAACAGCATTGAAATTATCCTCGTCAGAATCTGTTTGGAACCATTTTGCCCATTCGAAGTTTTGGGAGAAAATGTTATTAGAAATAGAGATGAAAAAAAGCGACAAAATCACTTGTTTCCAAATAGGAATATAGAGTGTCATGATGCAATTTATAGCTAATTTTCACTTATGCAGCAAATAACATGAATGCAATCAATTGATAAAATCAATTGATTTTGAATAGTTACTAATCAATAATCATTAC
>JBEISW010000308.1:0-2728 GCA_040375215.1 Crocinitomicaceae bacterium
CCAAAAAACCATCATCCATCAAATTTCGATTGATGTTCCGCAGCATCGCAATGTGATCCTCATCCGTTTCAAAATAACCAAAAGAGGTAAAAAGATTTAAAGCATAATCTACAGCACTGGGCAACTCAAAATCTCGGACATCAGCAATCGCCCATCGCTCGGGATACAAAGAAAGGGACTGAGCTTGAAGAATATTATTTTCACTCAAATCCAAACCGAATACTTGAAGTCCCTTAGATTCCATATACAATGCATGCCTACCGGAACCACAGCAAGCATCCAAAATTTTAACATCATGGTCCCATTTAAAAAATGCAGATAAGGCATCTATAAAGGCTTGGGCCTCTTCATCATTCCGCTTGGCATACAAATCATGATAGAATGATGTATTAAACCACGATGCAAACCAATCTTTTTGACTCATAGTTGGCAAAAGTATTTTATTTTCTTCATTATATTTGTTTTCAAATGGAAACTATGGAGAATTTAGATTTAATCGGGTCTAGCAAAACCCCTACCGTTCAGTTCAATGCAACAACGGGTATTCTTTCACTTGCAGGCCGATCAATTCCCGAAAACTCCATTGAGTTTTACAAACCACTCTTGGCCTGGATTGAAGAATACAAAGCAAATCAGGCAGAACAAACCACCCTTCAAATCAAGTTAGAATACTTCAACACTTCGTCCAGCAAATGCTTATTGGATTTATTCAAAAAGCTTGAATCTATAGGAGGTAAATCTACTGTAGAATGGTTTTATGAAAACGATGATGAGGATATGTTAGAAGCAGGAGAGGATTATGAGGCTATCGTTCATGTACCATTTAAAATGATTGGGGTAGAAAACCTTCAAGACTAAATAAACAACTATTTATTTCTTCCTTAATCCTTCTATCCATGCGTAAATACGCGTGGTCAATTCCCGTTGCAATGAGAATACCATCACCAGCGTCATTGCCCAAAGAACTGTTATATTGACCCACAATGTTGATAATTGAAATCCAAAAATACTCTTGTTAGGGGCGTAGAAATGCGCGGCAAACAAACCATCCTCATCCGGGTTCTTGTAAACCAAATTACTCTTCTGAACAAACTTGTTGTCATACTTAACAATCTTCTGCATATCATTTTTGTGAGTCAGTATATCTTCTATCGACTCATTGTGAAATTTGTTCTTTAGAACCAAAAGGGCATCCCTACTTTGCACATCACTTACCAAAGCCGCCAGATGCGCTTCCTTACTTTGATTGGCTTCATTATAAAGCCTGACATAATAAGACTCTAAACTTTTCAACGCATCCAAATAAACTTGAATCTCCCTTAATCCAATTGAATTCTGATTACCATCCCAATTGGGTATGTTGAAATCTGAAATCAAACTTTCCTCTCGCTTCAATTCATTGTACAACAATTCCAAATCAGCCAAGTTGGCCTTTCCATTTGTTTCAATACTGGTCTTGCAATCTGTCAACAATGAATGCATTTCCTTAGCCCAGAAATCTTTCTTCCAAGCACTATTTTTCAATTGCGCGTCCCATACAAAGAATTGTTTTTCGTACGGATTTTGGGTGTACTGATAAACAGCCATGGCTTCAAAAGCCCACCTAGATGCCATGATCTCGCCAATCCAAGGTACTTTCTCTTGTTGCGTGATAGATGGGAAAAGACGATCAAACCTCACGATTACTCCACTAAAGAGCAATTGCGGAATAATCATGATTGGAATTAAAATATAAATGACTTTTGCAGAGTCAAATGTTGCGCTGATATTCAACCCTAGAGCATTGGCAAAACAAGAAACGGAAAACAATACCAGCAAGAATGGCCAAAACATTCCTTCAATTCCCAAAATCCAATTGCCTACTAGCAGAAAAGATGCTGTTTGAATTAGCGAAATCAAAAACATCACACCCAATTTAGACATCAGATAAGCGGTGTATGAGTGACCCAAATAACGCTCTCTTTTGAGAATTTTTTTATCCTTCAAAATCTCTTCTGCGCTAACGGTCAACCCTAAAAACAACGCAACCACTACTGCGAAAAACAAATACTGAGGATAATTTACGTTTTCTCTGAAAGTATATTCTTCAATTCCCTTCCCTGTAATAGGATAAAACTTCACAAATAGGGAAAGAAGAATACTCAGCATAGGCGCTTCGAGCAAGTTAATCAACATGTAGGTATGATTCACCCATTTGCTCTTGACATCTCGCTCGAAAAAAGTTCGGAAAGCTTTTACTAATCCTTTCTTTTTACTCTTCCTTGTTTCATTCTCCGTTGACTTTAAAGACTCCAAGTGAGGCTGATGAAACTGCTCATTCCATTCTTGAGGTGTAACTTTTCTAATCTCTGTAATGTCTCCATACTCATCCACTAGCTTGGCTTCGATAATATTGAACAACTGTTCAGGATTAACATTGCCGCATTGAGGACATTGGCTCTCACCTGTGTCTGCAAAGTGAGCTTTCTTCTTGAAGTGAATCAAACTTTCGACAGGATTGCCAAAATAAATGGGGTAACCACCTTGATCTAGAAGAAGTAAATCATCAAACAATTTAAAGATGTCACTGCTCGGCTGATGAATAACCACGAAAATCAACTTACCTCTCAGTGTCAACTCCTTCAACAAATCCATGATCATCTCAGAATCTCTGCTCGACAACCCACTTGTAGGCTCATCAACAAAAATCACTTGAGACTCACGAACCAACTCCAATGCGATATTCAAA
>JBEISW010000224.1:0-3933 GCA_040375215.1 Crocinitomicaceae bacterium
AAGGCTTGTCAATGGGCATGGGTGGATGACAACCATGAATTGGAAGTGGCTTGGCAAGAGCACTGGGAGGATATCCCAAAGGCATTTCAGCAAATTCAATCACCAAGTATTTTTTTATCGCCAGCGTATCTCACAGCTTTGGAAGGTCCATACAAAGTGATGTATTGCTTATACAGACAAAAAGGAGAGCCCATTGGTTGGGCTGTTTTGTTTCTCTCATCTTTTACCAGTCAAGCGCTGCCCATTGACGCTAGTCAATGCGGGGGCATTAGGCAATGGGTAATACAGAAGTGGCAGCGCAGAGGAGCCTCGCAATGGGTTTTGTTAATGGGGAATCCATTTGTTTCAGGAGAGCATGGTTTTGTTTTTAAGAAAGGCATATCATTGGAGGTACAATCAGAAATATTGTGCTTGTCCATGAACAAGAAGGTAGTGGATTTGCGCAACCAAGGCTGGAAGGTAAACATTTGTTTGATCAAGGATTTCCATGATCAACGGAAGGATTTACAGCAAGCCTTGAATGGTTGTGGTTTTGCCACGATGGAGGCTGATCCCATTATGGTATTGCCTATTCTTCAGGAATGGACCAATTTTAGCGATTACCTCAGTGACCTATCCAGTAAATTTAGATCCAAAGCGCAAACAGCCAAAGCCCGCTCTAGTCAATTGATTCAAGAGGTTTGGAATGAAGACGCCATCAGTGCTAGAAGAGATGAATGGTATCCGCTGTATGAGCAAGTATATCGCCGAGCAAGTCACCGCTGGCAGCAGTTGACGGCTGATGCATTGATCCAAATGAAAGTAGGTTTAAAAGACAAAATGGTTTTTATCGCTTACACTTTGGAAGGTGAGATTGTTGGTTTTTCAACAGCCATTATTGGAGAAGAGGAGATGGAGGCCCATGTAGTGGGATTTGATTACGAAAAGAACAAAACGCATTATTTGTACTCCCGCATATTGTACGATTATGTGGAATTGGGCATCAATCATAAAGTGCCTAGAATCGTTTTTGGACGAACCGCCATCGAAATGAAGTCGGCATTGGGAGCGCTACCTGTTAATTACTCGGCATCTTTGAGACATGCACAACCGCTGACCAATCTTGCTGTTCGTTGGTTGACAGGATCCATCGAGTACAGCGCCCAGGGCATGCGCCAGCCCTGGAAAAAAGAGGTTGAGGAAAAATTGACCTTACTTTTGCCGAGATAATCATGCGGCAAGAGCGTAATATTTTATTGGTCTTGGCAGCCATTCAATTCACCAATATCGTGGACTTCATGATCATGATGCCCATGGGCGATATTCTTAAAAAAGAATTGATGATTGGTCCTGGAGCTTATGGATTCTTGGTGTCTTCTTATGGCCTGGCAGCAGGGTTATCTTCTTTTTTAGGAGTGTTTTATTTGGATAGTCTGGATAGAAAGAAAGCTTTGTTGGTGGCCTACATGGGATTTATTTTGGGCACGATGTCTAGCGCTATTGTTCCCAACACAGATGATCCAAATCTGAACTATTACTTGTTTGTCGGTACGCGTGTTTTGACAGGCTTGACAGGTGGGTTATTGGGAGGGTTGGTCATGTCCATCGTGGGGGATTTGATTCCCTTGGAGAGAAGGGGCAAAGCAATGGGTGTAGTAACGCTGTCCTTTTCTTTGGCAGCTGTTTTGGGCGTGCCATTGGCATTGGTTCTGGTGGATGCATTTGACAACAATTGGCATGTCCCGTTTTATGTTATCAGCGGATTGAGTTTTTTGATTTTGTTGTTGGCCATTAAAGTGATGCCGCCCATTCAATCTCACTTGAACAAGACAGTACCTTTTCAACCTTTGGCAACCATCCAATCGGTATTGGGTTCTGTTGCTCAGCGCAATGCGCTGTTGTTCACTGTTATGTTGGTATTGGGTCAATTTACCGTCATTAGTTTTCTAACACCTTTTATGATCAACAATGTGGGATTGGAGCAAAGCCAAATCAAGTACATATACATTACGGGCGGAGCGGCAACGGTGATGTCAGGAATAGCCATCGGCAAGGCGGTGGATCGCTGGGGAAGGTTTAGGGTTTTTACTTTTTTTGCTTGGATGTCCTGCTTGACCATGTTAGCCAATACTCACTTGACACATGTGCCACTATATGTGGTATTGTTTATTGCCGTCTTCTTTTTTACATTTATTTCAGGACGAATGATACCAGCCAACACCATTATATCTGCATTGGTGAACCCTGCACAGCGGGCGGGTTTTATGAGTTTGAACAGCAGTGCGCAGAGCTTGGCCAGCGGTACAAGTGCCATCATCGCTGGGGTAATTATTTCGCAGAAGGATGAGTATTCCCCATTGGAAAACTATCACTGGGTAGGATATTTGGCTGTTTTTTTTACGCTGATATCATTGTTGATTGTTAGAAGAATTAAAAAAATAACTGCAACAAAGACCTCGGCATAATATAAATTCGTCCCATGCGATTGGTAGCCCAAATCCCCCATCCTCATTTGCGTCTTGTTGTACATGAATACAACGGAAAATATATTGTTGAAGTGGAAGGAGGAAGATGCAAGCAAGGATTTAAGTTTGACAAAGAGAATTATGATTTGACTGCAGTCCAAGAGTGGGTGTTGAACAACGCAGAACAAATGATGGAGCAGATGCACAAGATGCATGATTGGCTCCGAACGATAAAACCAAAAGAATGAAAAAAAACATATGGATCATTGCTGTGATGGCAGTGCAATTTGTGGCCTTGGGATATTTATTTTGGAACCAGCGCAACGGTAATCTTCCTGCGGAATTACCGGATGCACCAGAGGCATCAGCGTTTCAGGATACGGCCAACGTTAAATCGGCCATTGTTGCTTACATCAATGGGGATAGTATTAACTCCCATTTCCAATACATCAAGGATCAAGAAGCTCGTTTGCAAAGCAGTTTGAAAGGAGCTGACGCTGAATTTCAAAGAGAATATGCCAAGCGTGAGAAGGAAGCGCAAGATTTGTTGCAATATGCCAATAGCAAGCAATTGCCAGAGGATGAGGCCCGTGTGGTAGAGGAACGTTTGGCCACGCTGCAAGGTGAATTGCAGCAGATAGATGCTAAGATGTCGGAAGACATTGCGGCCAAGAAGGAGGCCATGACCATAGAATTGAACAATAAAGTAAAGAAGTACTTGGATCGATATGCCAAAATGAAGAACATTGATTTTGTGCTGAACTACCAAGAGGGCATTCCCATTGTATTGTATGGCAACAATGCTTTTAATGTAACCTCTGAGGTGTTGAAGGGATTGAATGAGGAGTATCAACAAGAGAAAAAGAAGTAGATATGGTATTTGCGCATCAAAAGTATTTAAGTGGAGCCGCGGAGTATTTATTGTTCATGTGGCAAATGGAGGATTTGGTGCGTGCGGTCAATTTTGATATCGATGCATTGGATGGTTTTATTACAACCTTGACACAGGATGCGTCACAGCAGCTGGAAGAACGCAAGTGGTTTCAGGGGTTGATCAGGGACATGAAGTCAGAGAAGATTGAGAAGCGCGGACATTTGACAGTATTGGAGGAGATATTGGCAGAACTTACCTACTTGCATCAAACCTTGCTCAAGGTATGGAAGGATGCGGATTACATTCAAATGTATGAAGCTGCTCGACCCAATTTGGAGGAATACATCAGACGCTCCAAAGGGGTAAGTCAAAATGAAGTAGAATTATGTCTGCACGCCTTGTATGGATTATTGGTATTGCGATTGAGGCGTGAAGCCATATCCGCAGATACCGAAAGTGCAATGAATACATTCTCGCAGATGTTGGCATCTTTGAGTGGGCATTTTTTTAAAATGAAACAAGGCGACCAAAAGGCCGCCCTGAATTAACAACAACAACATATCCGACACAGTCAGGATAGCATCTTAAGAGAGCAAGCTTTGCGTTAAAAGGAAC
>JBEISW010000138.1:0-6226 GCA_040375215.1 Crocinitomicaceae bacterium
AGATTGAATATTTAAACTGCCCACCAAATGAAAATGTCGATTCATCTTTTCAATGATTGGAGCAACCAGATGATCATAATCTTGAGTGACCTCACACTCCATCGTTGTTCCATTCTGCAGGCTGCGTGACATGGTAATATGACCATGAACCTTTCTTTCCTTGGTAACATAAAAAGCAGTCGTGATCTCTATTCCTTCCGCCCACTCTTGAATCATATAATCACTTCCCAAATCTTTCCATTCTGAAGGTTGAAACAACAAACCTCTAGAACCTCTGCCCATTTTTGGTTTGGCCAAATAACGGGCAACCTGTCCATCAAACTGATTCACTTCAAAAGATTTTGCAAAAGGAATATCCCATTTTTGAAAAGCTTCAAATGTCTTCATCTTATCCAGAAAAACACCAGCCTCTTCACTTGGGCATCCCACTATTTTGGGCAAATCTCTTGCAATCAAGGAGAGGTAATAAACTTCAAAATCCGTGCTGGGAATAATGAGATCTACTTGATACTTATTCACCAACTCAACACATCTTTGATGAAAATTGGCATCCCATGCAAATGGCAATTGGACTACCTCATCACACCAAAAATTCCCTGCTGAAACCTTGTTTACATTGGAGCCAACCAATCGATAATTGGGAAATCTGGCTCTCAAATTTCTAAGAATACCTTGCCCAACATTCCCTCCAATACCTGTGACCCAAATGGTTTTATACTGCATGATACATTTTGTTAATCTCAGTAAGACATTCTCTTTTCGGTGTGTAATTTAATCTTTGATACGATTCAGATGCATCATAAAAAAATGATGGCGAATTATCCTCTCCTACATATTGCAATTTACAATCACATTGATTTGAAATTGCAGCTGCGATGGTGTGATTGTCTATTGATAACGGTGAAACCGCCAAAAATTCTCCTGTAATTTCTTGAGCTGCAATTTTCAAACACATCTCAGCAACGTCCTCAACGTGAATGTAGTTCTGACATCTGGTGCCATCACCGTAAATTGTAATGACACCATTCTCCTTTGCTTGCTTCAGGCAACGGGGAATAAAAGTATTGGTGTTCATTCCTGGTCCAAAAATAGAGGAACAACGTAAAATCGTGCAATGAGAAAATCCTTTGGAAATCAGCTCTCCTGCTAATTTACTTTCCGCATAAGCGCCCTGAGGAGACTTCGCGCTGTTCTCATGAATGGCCTCTTTAGAGTGGGCATAAACACTTACGGACGAAACATAAATAAAATGAACATCGGGGTAAAGTTGACGCAATTCAAAAGGATACAAAGCATTTACTTTCAACATGGCATCATCATGTTCATTCATAAAACCATATGGAATGATGCTGGCGGCATAGACAATAACTTCAATTGATTGAGGGTCATGTATGAATTCCGACCATTTCATCCACTTCAAATTTTGGTGAATGAATGCGCCTTTTGATTGGTTATAAACAGCCACTACAGCATATCCTTGTTTCAGAAATACATCAACCAAGGACTTACCCAAGAAGCCATTGGCCCCTACAATGGCAACGTGTTTCACCATCCTTTCTTATCATTGATTATGTACAATGGCCTTTCCTTGGCCTCATCGAATATGCGACCAATGTACAAACCCAATAAACCCAAATTAGCAAATACCAAACCTGCCAAGAAAAAAATAGCCACCATAATGCTGGTCCACCCCATTGGAATATCAAACATGAATTTTCTTGCAATCAAATACAAGCCATAAGCAAAAGACAAAAAAGTCATGAGAAATCCAAATTTTATGGATATTCTCAATGGTTTATTGGATTGGGAGATAATGTTTTCAATGGCTAAATCAATCAACTTTGAAAAATTATAGCTCGTCTTTCCTTCAAATCTCTTCTGGTGCTTTACCTCAATGCTGTCTTGAGAAAATCCCAACCAACGTGTAAACAAAACCAATGACTGACCGCGCTCTGAGATTTGTTTGTATGCGTCAATTACTTTGTGGTGATAAATCGCAAAATTCCCAATACTTCCGTCTATGTTCGTTTCAGTCCAATAGCTGTAGAAAGAGAAAAACAACTTAGAAGTAATCCTTTTCAAAAACCCATCCTCTCTCTTCACTCTTCTGGCACTTACAATATCAAAACCACATTTTGCTTTATTATACAACGTGACTATTTCGTAGGGATTGTCCTGTAAATCACAATCCATGACTACTACATATTCTCCTGAAGCATTATCAACTCCTGCTTTGATTGCATAGTGCTGTCCAAAATTTCGAGAGAGATTGATAACTCTCAATGTGGAATATTCCGCAAGAAGAGACTGCATCACAGGCCATGATCCATCGGGTGAGGCATCATTGACCAATACAATTTCGTAAGTCAATTCACAAGAACGCATTGCATCTGTGATTTGTCGCAACAACTCCGGCAGAATCTTTTCAGCCCTGTAGATAGGAGAAACAATAGAAATATCAATGACTCTTTTTTCCATGAATCGTTTCAAACAAAAATAAGACAATTCAAAGTTGTGAGCAACGATAACTACCTCTTAATTTGTTCTTCTCTTGAAGCGCGAGGGGTACTATTTCCAATCGATCGCTCTCTGAGGTTGTTAATCGGCATTTTTGCTCAAGCCATTCCAACGCAATTAAAACTTCAGATGCATAATCTTTAGGTTGGCTGCACAAAGAGATCAACTGTGATGGGGCTGCACCTGCTACTTCCTCAACAACACGCCAATAATCTTCTATTGTATATCCTATCGTTTGGGTATTATACTTCAGCAACATCGCTCTCATTACATCGTCAAGTGACTTCTCCCCGGATGTGGATTTGATTATAAAAACATCGGTAAGAAATGCCAATAGCGCGCCCTCATTATAAATAGACACTTTTCTTCCCGGTGTTCCTTTTACATATCCATCTACCCAGGTATCAATTGAACTGTCTAAAAGAGATGATGAAAATCTTCCGGGATTATTCAAGTGCGTATTGAGCCAATCCAAAATGCAAGTAACCATTTTCTCCCAAGACCAAACACCAGATTGCCACAACATCAATTCACCGTAATAGGTGGTTATGCCTTCTGTGACAAAGCCGGTGGCACTGTATTGCGCTTGAGTATAGTCGTATGGCAGCAAGTCCTTTGGTCGGCTATATTTTACATTCCAAGTGTGAAACAACTCATGAGATGATATTGATAAAATTTCATCATAAAAAACCTCATCACTAACATCCCCTTGCCCCATTACAATCATTGTAGCGTTACAATGCTCTACCCCGTGACGCATTCTATATGGTGTGAAAATAAAGATGTAATGATAATCCTTTACTGGAAATCCATTCATCATTCTCACTTGAAACTCCGTGAATTGAATCAATGAAGAATAATCACCTTCGCGCCAAGGCTTTGGCAGTTGACCAATGCTATGGCAATTGAATTCTATTCCTTCCGAAATCCATTGAAACTTTGAAATGACGGGAGCTAAGACAAAGGGACTATCGGCTAATTGATCAAAGTTATTGGCTTCCAAGTAATACTTTCCCAAGTCTTTTTTTACAGCAAGCCCCCCTGCATAATGCCAATTGTCATTTAGGTCAACAGTCAATCCAATGGGTTCATTTTGTTTTTGCATTACAAAACAAAACAAATTAACAGGATTGACATAAAACAAATCTTCTGATAAGAAACTACTTCCTGCATTGAGCTCGTGTATGCACCATTCATAGGAAACATGAATCGTTTGATTCATACCAGACTCAATTCGCCAGTGATTGGGCTGCGTTTTTTGAACATTCACTGACTCACTGCAACCAATGACTTTAAAATTCCTAGACCACTTTACAAAATTGCCGGGTTCATATCTTCCAGGTCTCCAATATGGGAAATACAAATCCGACACTCCTTTGTCGACATTGATTTCAAGCGAAATATAAAAAGCTTTTTCGGGATCTGTTTTTGATCTTGAAATGAAATACTTGTTCATCTTTAATAGTTTGGAATCATCGCGCCAGATGGTCTACTGACATTGATGATATCACAGATGATTGGAGCGATATCTGTAATGGTCAATTGACCTGAACTTAGAATCTTGTAGATATCCTCAGGTAAATTCCAGGCCCAATAATTTCCAAAAAGAATGAATGGAACATGGGTATCGTACTCATAACCTGAACCATGTGTAGTTCCCTGTTTGCCATATTCAATCCAACCTGGTTTCAAAACATAAATCACATCACCGGACCTTTCTTGATCAAAACCCAGTTGCACTCTTTGACTAAAATCTTCACGCAAAATTTGATAGGACAATTCCGCATGTGTAAATGCCGATTGAACACCTTCAAAGGAACAAGCCCAGATAGCCACTTCTTGCTGAATTGATTTCAAAGACAATTTTTTCTGCTCAATAAATGCTCTGTTCAAAAAAACATTTTGATTGGATTCATTGATAATCCAATCACCAGCACCATATTTCTCAATCAGCTTGTTTTCCAAATACTCTTCCAATTTGTCAGAAACAAAATTCCCTGCTGACAATTTACGGTCCATCATCATTGCAGGATTATTGGCGGCACCATGATCTGCGGAAAGAAAAATAAGATAATTGTCTCTGCCAACAATGGAGTCTAAGTAATCAATAAAATTACCCAAATCTCTGTTTAATCTGAGGTAAGTATCCTGTGTCTCTCTGCTGTGCGGGCCAAACTGATGCCCGACATAATCTGTTGCAGAAAAGCTCATGCACAACATATCAGTGTTTTCTGCATGCATTCCAAGGTGCTCTCCTTGAATGGCCGCCTTTGCAAATTCAATGGTCATGGAATTTCCAAAAGGCGTGGCCTTCAACAAATCATACTGATTATTAAAATTAGCCAATTCAGAAAGTTTGTAAGGGAAAACAGGTTTAATCATCCCTTTAAATGGAGCCTCATATGGATTGTTGTCTGGTAAACTTTCATTGTAAATGCTGTCTGGATAAAGTAGATTCCATTCTTTTTTCAAGGCCTCTGCACCATAACCTTTGGCATTAAAATCTTTGACCCATTTTGGTAAGTCTGACAAGCCATACCAAGATGATGTAGCCCACACATCTTCCTTACCTCCAATGTACCAATAGGCAGCATCTGCAGAACGCCCGGCGGGTAAAATGGCTCCTCTGTCCTTTAAACTTATTCCGATAACCTTGGAAGCACCATCGGACAATAATTTCAATTCATCGCCAATGGTATTGGATTGCAGGTGAATCGGAGACATCCGCCCAGCATCACTTTGCGTACCTATTCCCGTGACGTTCGTATCCTTTGCGCAATATTGCAAAGCATTTCTCTTTTTATCATACCAGTCATTGGCTATGATTCCATGTGTAGCCGGTGCCGTACCCGTGAAGATGCTGGCATGCCCGGGGCCTGTATAGGTAGGAACATAATTGTAATGGGTATTGGGATTGGAAAAACCCTCAAAAATCAAACGTGGAAACCCTTTGGAATCCAATTGAAAATCCTGCTTAAAGCGCTGCAAATAGTCATATCGCATTTGATCCACCGTAATGCCGATGATTAATTTAGGTCGCGCAGTTAGAGGCATCTCGCTTACGATAGCAGAATCTAAATATGCATATTCATCAACATTGGAAACATACATCCTTGACTTACAGGACAACAATGCTAGACTTAGGCAAGATAAATACAGGATTTTTTTCATGCACCAAAAATACATGAAGAACCTTGTTGCCAAATGAAATCTTTAGGATTGAGAAAGAAGATTTTTCAATTGTGATCGCAACTGAAAATCCTCTTCAAATACTGAAATAGCTTTTAAAACTGATTGATTTAAAAAATCAGGTTCCCAGGGCTTTCCAACATAGCGAAACAACTCCATGTTGTGCAACACTTTCAAAACATTATCAACCTCCGCTTGACCCGTGAGCATCATTTTTTTGCATCGGGGACAGATATCGTGGGCTTGAATGAGAAAGTCCGAACCCAAAAGACCAGGCATCAGATAATCAGAAATAATCAAAGCCAATGGTTGGTGTTCATCCGCGCTCAGTTCTCTAACCAACTCCAACCCTTCATGGCCACTTGATGCTCTTTCAATAATGATATGATCCGGCAGAAAACGTTCCAATTGAATTCTTAAAACTTCAAGAATAAAAGCATCGTCATCCACTAATAATATCGAGAAATGCTGACTCATAAATACTGTGATTGATTGGCCTTAAGAGCGTTTTTTATCACAT
>JBEISW010000120.1:0-6730 GCA_040375215.1 Crocinitomicaceae bacterium
ACCACCCCGCTTCTGCTGGCGCAGAACCACCCCTCCTCCCGAAGCATCGGGACGCTTTCGCAGCAGGAGGGGAGATGAATTCGAGCTACGCTATTTACCCCAATCCAACAACAACAGGTAGTTTTGTTCTACAGTACAACGTTCCTCGTAGGGGCGAATTGACATTCGCCCCAGATCCCACAACGGAACCGACCTTCACGGAGGAATTGGTGATGATGGACATCACCGGCAAGATTGTATTTAAAATCAATGTGGTGTTGAATGGAAATGTGGCTGAAATCTATTTTGGAGATTTGGCTGCTGGATTGTATTTGGTTGATTTTGGTGGGGAGAGGACAAGGGTTCAGGTGGTGAGGTAAATCGGAAAGAGGGAGACGGAAAGCGGAATAGCGTCCATTGCGAGAGCCTTGCGCCCATTGCGTTAAAAATAAACGGAAGTATCTCAACTTCGCTACGCCATGATTGCGCAAGGTGCACAAAGAGGAAACGGAAAGACGTCCTTTTACTTTGTGACAGGGATAAGTGCTATTTTTGTGAAATAAATCACGTTTTTGGCACTTATTCTTGTAAGTCGCTCAAGATTCGTGGCCAACTAGATTTTTTATGACTCAACTCTTCCGAAAAATAATTAACGATCCCGTTTATGGTTTTATCACCATTCGGCATCCGTTTATTTTTCAACTCATCAATCATCCGGCTTTTCAGCGCCTGCGCCGCATCAGCCAGTTGGGCTTGAGCCACCTGGTTTATCCCGGTGCCATTCACAACCGTTTTCAACACGCCCTTGGTGCGATGCACCTGATGCAAAATGCCATTGATGAATTGCGCGTTCGCGGTGTCGAGATTAGCAAAGCTGAGGAAGAAGGTCTATTGGCTGCTATTCTCTTGCATGATATTGGCCACGGTCCCTACAGCCATGCCTTGGAACACAGCATCGTTGGAGGAGTGCACCATGAAGACATCAGCGCCGGTTTGATGGATCAAATGAACCGCGATTTAGACGGCGGCTTGCAATTGGCCATTGACATATTTAACAACCAATATCCCAAACCTTTTTTGCACAGCTTGGTTAGTTCTCAGTTAGACATGGATCGTTTGGATTATTTGGCGCGTGATAGTTTTTTTTCTGGTGTGGTAGAAGGTCAAGTAGGCAGTGAGCGCATCATCAAGATGATGGATGTGGTGGGCAATCAGTTGGTGGTGGAAGAGAAGGGGATTTATAGCATTGAGAAGTTCATTGTCGCCAGAAGATTCATGTACTGGCAAGTGTATTTGCACAAGACGGTGTTGAGCGCGGAGTATATGTTGGTCAATGTGCTCAAACGCGCCAAGGAGTTGGTAGAACAAGGGAAGACCGTTTGGAGTACTCCCGCATTGTCCTTCTTTTTGCAACAAAATTTTACCAAACAAACGTTCTTTGAACACCCATTGGCCTTGTCTACTTTTTTGGAATTGGACGACCAAGATGTCCTCAGCGCATTGAAAGTTTGGCAACACCATGAGGATGTTGTCTTGCGTGAACTCTCACAAAAATTGGTGCAACGAAAGTTGTTTAAAATACAAATTCACACCCAGCCCATCACACCTGAAGATTTACAACAGCGCATCGCAACGGTTGCGGAGGCCAAGAACATTTCGCAGCATGAGGCATCCTATTTTGTGATGACGGGTGAGGCGGCCAATAGGGCTTACAGCCAAAGTGGAGATATCATATTGATCAAAATGAAAGACGGAAGTGTGCGCAATGCAGCTGAAGTCAGTGATCATCTGAGCTTGGCCCCCATGACACGAGAGGTACGCAAGTGGTTCGTGGCGCAATAAACCCCCTACCTTTGCGTTGATGAATCCAATGAAACCAAAGATATTGTGGGCGGATGATGAGATTGAATTGCTCAAACCGCATGTGTTGTTTTTAGAGCAAAAGGGATATGATGTAACAACGGTGAACAATGGCAGAGAGGCGGTGTCCTTGGTCAAGGAGCGCCATTTTGATTTGGTTTTTTTGGATGAGAATATGCCCGGTATTTCTGGACTGCAAGCCTTGCAAGAAATCAAAGCACATGATGCGGATTTGCCTGTGGTCATGATCACGAAGAGTGAGGAAGAACACATCATGGAGGATGCCATCGGCTCTAAGATTGCCGATTATTTGATTAAACCGGTTAATCCCAATCAAATCTTGTTGAGCATCAAAAAGAATCTGGACGATAAGCGTCTGATTCAAGAAAAAACAACGCAAGATTACCGCCAAGAATTCAGAGAGATATCCATGCAGCTCAGTCAAAGCATGCCGGCAGATGGTTGGAAAGACTTCATGAAAAAATTGGTATATTGGACAACAGAGTTGGCGCAGACCAATGAAGAATCCATGAAAGAAATTTTGCAGACGCAAAAGATAGAGGCCAATCAACAGTTTGTCAAGTTTTACGAGCAGCGTTATCTGGATTGGATCAATGCCAAAGTGGAAGCACCGGTGATGTCGCACACGTTGTTCAATAAGAAAATCAAATCATTGGTTCAGCCCGGACAACCCTTGTACTGGGTGGTCATTGACAATTTGCGTTATGACCAATGGAAGATCATCGCTCCTTTCTTGAAAGACCTTTACCGCACTGAAGAAGAGGATATTTATTACTCTATTCTTCCCACAGCCACCATGTATGCCCGCAATGCCATGTTCTCCGGCTTGCTGCCTTCCGAGATGCAAAAGTTGCATCCCCAATGGTGGAAAGATGAGGATGAAGAGGGATCAAAGAATGAACATGAGCATGACTTCCTTCAAGCGCAATTGAAGCGTTTGGGAATGAATGTCAAGACCAGTTACCACAAAGTAGTACAGAATCAGTTTGGTAAAAAATTGGTGGATCAAATCTCCAACTTGAAGCAAAATGAGTTGAATGTTATTGTGTACAATTTTGTAGATATGCTGAGCCATGCGCGCAGTGAGATGGAGGTGATAAAAGAGTTGGCAGAAGATACACCAGCTTATTTGTCCTTGACCAAATCTTGGTTTGAGCATAGTCCTTTGCGTGAGATGTTGGAGAAGATGGCGGAGCAAAAGGCGCGAGTAATCATCACTACAGATCACGGGACGGTGAGGGTGGAAGACCCCATCAAGATTGTGGGCGATAAGGCAACCAACAATAATTTGCGTTACAAGGTTGGAAAAAATTTGAACTATAATGCAAAGGATGTTTTTGAAGTAAAGGATCCTGCTGCTGCCCATTTGCCAAGGCCACAGTTGAGCAGTTCATACGTCTTTGCCAAGTCCAAAGGATATTTTGTTTACCCCAATAACTACAACCATTTTGTTACCCACTTCCGCAACACTTTCCAACATGGCGGCATTAGTTTGGAAGAGGTGTTGATTCCATTTGTTGTATTACAAGCCAAATGATCCAGTTTGAATATTCCCTTGATCAAATAGCGTCAGTGGCCCAATCGCTGGTTGCGCAACTACCGTCTAAGGCCGTTGTGCTGTTGGATGCGGAGATGGGAACAGGAAAAACCACATTGATATCTCAAATTCTAAAACAATGGGGGATTCATGAGGTGAGCAGCCCCACTTACAGCATTTGCAATGTTTACCGAACTTCTAGTGGGCAGACGGTTCATCATTATGATTTGTACCGCATAAAGAATGCAGAGGAGTTGTTGGAGATTGGTTTCCAGGATCTGCTGGAAACGGCTGACTATCATTTTATTGAATGGCCAGCCTTGGGAGAGCCTTTCTATGAATCTCCCATTACCTGGCAAATCAGGCGGGAGGGAGACCTCAGAATCCTGACGATTCTGTGATCATCCAAAACATGCAGATGTATTACTTTTGTACCTTTATAGAACAATGAACAAGAACAACTATTGTGTGATCATGGCGGGTGGAATCGGCTCTCGATTCTGGCCCATGAGCCGCACTGCTTTTCCAAAGCAATTTCACGATATTTTAGGAGTGGGTAGAACCCTTATCCAGCAGACTTTTGATCGTTTCAGAACCCTTTGTCCAACAGAGAATATTCTGATTGTTACCAATGAGCGTTACCGTGACTTGGTTCAATCTCAATTGCCGGAATTGGCAGCCAATCAAATTTTATGTGAGCCTTTTATGCGCAATACTGCGCCTTGCGTGGCCTATGCAGCCCACCGCATTCAAGCATCCAATCCCAACGCCCGCATGGTAGTGGCTCCTTCTGATCATTTGATTTTAAATACAACACAGTTTGAAGAGACGATTCAAATTGCTTTTGATCAATCAGAGAAAGGTCAGTTGGTTACCCTGGGTATTAAACCAACGCGACCCGATACTGGTTATGGTTATATCCAATGGGCGGATGATGCCCATGCAATTCATGATCGCGTAAAGCGCGTCAAAACGTTTACTGAAAAACCCGATTTGGAATTGGCCAAAGATTTCTTGGCCAGTGGTGATTTTTCATGGAACAGTGGGATTTTCATTTGGAAAGTGGATGCTGTAGTCGCGGCTTTTGAGCAGTTTCTTCCGGACATGAATAGAGCATTTTCTGAAGGTCAATCGGTATACGGAACTGAGAAAGAGCAGGCCTTTATCAATGGCATGTATGCGGCTTGCGAGAACATTAGTATCGACTATGGCATCATGGAAAAGGCCAAGAATGTCAATGTGGTTTTGAGTGATTTTGGATGGAGTGATTTGGGCACTTGGGGTTCATTGCATGGACACTTGAAACATGATGATTACAGGAATGGTGTGGTGGGCAATAATGTCAGCCTTTACAATTGCAGCAATAATGTGGTCCATATGCCCGATAACAAACAGGTCGTGTTGCATGGCTTGAACGGATACATTGTCGTGGATTCAGGCAATACGCTACTGGTGTGTAAGTTGGAAGACGAACAAAAGATCAAAACTTTTGTGAACGATATTAAAATGAAGAAAGGTGATGATGCCGTTTGATCAGATATGATCAACGATCCAAGCCCTGAGCTCGTCCAAGTTGACTTTATTTTGTGCAGAAATAAACAAGACATCGGATTGCATTTTGGCCATCCAAGTTTTCTTTAAATACAACAAAGTTTCTTCTTTGGATAAGGGTTCCTCAAGACTTGCTTCGTCATGTTCTGGGTGAAAGGCGTCTATTTTATTGAAAAGCAAGAGCGACTTTTTATTTCCGCAGTCGATGTCTTTCAAAGTGTCGTTGACCACTTTGATATGATCCTCAAATTGGGGATGAGAAACGTCAACCACGTGAATGAGAATGTCTGCTTCTCTGACCTCGTCCAAAGTGGATTTGAAAGATTCAATCAAATCATGGGGAAGTTTTCTGATAAATCCCACGGTGTCGGAAAGAAGAAAAGGTTTGTTTTCTAATACAATTTTCCGAACGGTAGTATCCAGTGTAGCGAACAATTTGTTTTCAGCAAAAACGTCGCTTTTGCTCAAAGAATTCATGAGCGTGGATTTCCCGACGTTGGTGTATCCCACCAATGCCAAACGGGGAAGATCTCCTCTGTTGCTGCGCTGTGTTTTCTTTTGGCGATCGATGACGGCCAATTCTTTTTTCAAAAACGAAATTCGATCACGGACAATACGGCGATCGGTTTCAATTTCTTGCTCACCAGGACCGCGCATACCAATCCCACCTTTTTGTCTTTCTAAGTGGGACCACATGCGCGTTAATCGCGGTAGCAAGTATTGGTATTGCGCCAATTCTACTTGAACCTTGGCATGGGCAGTGCGCGCTCTGCGTGCAAAGATGTCCAAGATGAGATTGTTGCGGTCCAGTACCTTAACCTTTTTGTCTTCAATATTGAAAACTTGCTCCAGGTTGCGCAATTGAGAAGGGGCCAATTCATCATCAAAGATGACCATGTCCACATCGTGTTCATGAACATAGTTTTTAATTTCCTCAATTTTACCAGTTCCGACAAAGGTTCTGGAATCCGGATGAGGCAATGATTGTGTAAACCGTTCCAATGTTAATGCATTGGCCGTTTCAGCCAAGAAAGCCAGCTCGTCCAAGTACTCTTCTAAAAGCCTTCTGGTTTGGGTTTGTGTGATAATGCCGACCAAGACACAAGTCTCTTGCGGTTTGGCTGTGGAAACTAATTTGGCCATGGATTAATGGGGGCGCATTTGAATAACATAATCCGCAACGGCCTTGATTTCTTGTGGTGATAAACGACCATCGAATGGAGGCATGCTGCCTTTTCCCATTTGTATCTGAGCCACTACCTCTTCTTTTTTCAAAGTAGAAGCAGGCAAAGCCTTGGCACCAGCCAGTTGCAACTGACCATCTAATCCGTGACAACCCGCACAGCGTGTAGTATAAATGTCTTTGCCATTGGGAGCACTTTCCTGCTGGGGAGCACTTCCGTTGTTGCATGAAAATACAACCAAGGCAAGGCCAATTAAAATGGATGATTTCATATTAGAACCAACCACGAACAGGTGCAAATGACAAGAAAGGCCATGGAATCATCGCCATCATGATGATGAAACCAATCAAGAAGAAACGGAAGATGGTCTTGTAACGAGTCGCGCTGTCAGCCGCTCTTTTCCCCTTGATATGGCCCAATGTAATGAGTGCGATGGCAATCAGCATCATCATGGAATGTTCCATAATGAAATAGCGATTCTCTGGAAGTTTCATTTCTGGAGTGCCGGATACTGCTGAATATTTTTGGAACCAAAGAATAAGACCTAGAATGAATTGGGTATGCACTACCATCATGCTGAGCATGGACCACTTGCTGG
>JBEISW010000261.1:0-3287 GCA_040375215.1 Crocinitomicaceae bacterium
CTGTTTCTCGCTCTATTTGTTTCCTCATCCCTTCATTCCCAGTCTCCTTTGGGCATCCCCTACCAAGCGGTGATGCGCAATGCGGACGGAAGCGTGATGGCGAGTAGCACTATAAACATTACCTTTATGATCCATGACGGCACCGCCAATGGAGCGGTGGTGTATCAAGAAAGTCATTCACTAACGAGCAACGCCCAAGGATTGGTGACTTGTGTAGTGGGGAATGGTGTTGTGTCAGAAGGCAACTTTATTAATATCAACTGGGGCAGTGGGGCCAAGTTTTTGCACGTATTGATGAACGGAAACGACTTGGGAACGCAACAGATGTTGAGCGTGCCGTATGCATTGTATGCCGGAGCCTGCGACATTCAGGTTTCATTGACTGGAGATACGTTATACACTGGAGGAGGTAATTTTGTGATTATCCCTGGTATTAGCGCGGCCAATTTCCCTCCTGCTATTCTCGGTTGCACAGACAATGCGGCGTGCAACTACAACAGCGCAGCTACACAAAATGACAATTCCTGTTTGTACACAGGAGCAACTTGTGACGATGGCAATGCGAACACCACCAATGATGTGATCAATGGGAGTTGTATTTGTGCGGGTGTGTTGGGAAATTATAGTGGTCCCGGTTCCGAACTTTTGCCTGAAATAGGTGCTTGTCAAAATGAAATGATTCATGTTTTTGGTTGTAATGGAGCTCAGGATTTGACCTATTCAATGAGGGATTATGATTTGGTAGAGGTGGGTGGACAATGTTGGTTTTCACAAAATCTAGCCACTTGGCAATACGCCAATGGCGACCAAATTTATTTCGGACCCAATAATATGTGGCCCACTTCCGCTCAACCAGCAACCTCCATTTACAATGATACCACATACAATACCGTTTATGGAAATTTGTACAATTGGTACGCTGTAAATGATACCAGAGGACTCTGTCCATCAGGGTGGAAGATCCCAAGTGATTGTGACTGGATGTATTTTGAAAATACCTTGGGTGTTCCAGTTGTTTCCATCCCACAGACGGGCAGCAGAGGTAGCAATCAAGGGGGGAAGTTAAAGGCAATAAGTGGTTGGAGTAGTCCCAATTTTGGAGCTAACAATGAGATAGGATTCAATGGCATTGGCGCGGGAACCATCACAACAGTTGGAACTTCCGTAGACTTAGGAAATAACTTGACTTTATGGACCAGTAGTGCGGCTGGATCTTCTTTGGCATGGATACGCCGATTGTCATACAATTTATCCACCATTAACCGACAAAGTTTTAATAAGGGATATGGTTTTAGTGTTAGATGCATGAAAGCATCTGCATCGCCACTGGTTTCTGGATGTACCATAGGGGGGGCTTGCAATTACAACCCGTTGGCCAATGATGACGACGGCACATGTATTTTCACCAATGGAGTATGTAATGATGGCAACAGCAATACAACCATGGATAAAATAAATGCGCAATGCACTTGTGTTGGAGTTCCGGTGGTCTTGGGTTGTACCGATGAAGTTGCGGTTAACTACAATTCATTGGCCAATGAAGATGATGGCACTTGCATCATTGCAGGGTGTTTAGATAATACCGCTTGCAATTATAACAGCGCCGCCACACAGAATGACAACTCTTGTTTGTATTTGAATGCAACATGTGATGATGGCAATGCCAATACTATTAATGATGTGATCAATGGAAGTTGTGAGTGCTCAGGAACGGCCATTGTAAATGGTTGCACCAATACACAGGCCTGTAATTACAACCCCGCTGCCAATGTGGATAATGGATCTTGTTTGATACAAGGCGCTGCTTGCAATGACAACAATGCCAACACCGCCAATGATGTAATCAATGGCAGTTGCGTCTGCGCAGGCACAGCAGTGGGCAATGGAACGTATGTGCCAGGAAATGGTGCAACAGACATTGATGGCAATACTTACACCAGCATCATCATCAATGGACAAGAATGGATGCAGCAGAATTTGGCAGTGACGAAGTATAGAAACGGAGATCCTATTCCCACCGGGTTGAGTGATGCAACATGGTTTTCTACCACGAGCGGGGCTTATGCCATTTATAACAATGATGCGGCCAACAATACCTTGTATGGCAAATTGTACAACGGGTATGCAGTGAATGATAGCAGAGGATTATGCCCCACAGGATGGCATGTTCCGAGCGATGCTGAGTGGACCACATTAGAAACCAATTTGGGAGGAAGTAGTGTAGCAGGAGGCAAAATGAAATCCACCACGGGTTGGACTTCCCCCAATACTGGCGCTACCAACAGCAGCGGTTTCACCGCTTTCCCTGGCGGTTACCGCACCAACAATGGACCATACTCCAACGTTGGCGACAACGGCTTCTGGTGGAGTAGTACAGAGTACGATTCTAACTTCGCATGGAACCGCAGGCTGGTCTACTACAGTTCCTTTGTAAACCGCAACGACTACGGTAAGCGCTACGGCTTTAGCGTTCGTTGCGTCCGGGATTAATCGCCAGCGTCCCGATGCTTCGGGACGCAGCGATTCTCTTCCAACCGATAGTGACCCGTCCTAAAAAAAGTTTACAGTTTAACTGTTGTTTTTAGTGATTGTACTGATACTAGTTTGCATTGAATGGTAGGGTTACACATTTCATTTTCCGTCTTTCCCCTATCCCAAATACCACATTTGTGGTATTGTTTTAAGCAGCACCATTTTTGAATCTTTGCCTTATCAAGAAAGATTCTAAATAATGTTCAAGTCCTTTGCCCTCTCTATATGTGCCTTTGCCGTTTCATTCCTTTCATTGGCGCAACCCAAAACCTCTCCCCGAATTCTCCCCCCTATGGGTATCACACGAGATACCTTGCTTAAGCCTATTGTATTCTTTGATTATTCCAAAAAAGCAACCACTGAATTTCTTCCTGAATGGAAAGATGGAGTCGTCTATGCCGGAAAATCAACCTATGAAGTAACGGTCAAGAATCTTCAAGTAGACGCTACGGGCAACGCTGCTCGCCAATGGATGGCTAAGGTTCCAGGGATGACTGTTTGGGAAAGTGATGGCTCAGGTCTCAACACTTCTATCGCAACCCGCGGTTGGTCCCCCAACCGTTCTTGGGACCTCAATGTTCGCATGGATGGTTTAGATATCGCATCTGACCCGATGGGTTATCCTGAAGCCTATTATGCACCACCAACGGAATTCATCTCAGGTATTCAATTGATCAAAGGCGCTGGCGCCCTGGCTTATGGCACGCAATTCGGTGGTTACCTCAATTACAATACGGTGGAACCCGTTCAAAAAA
>JBEISW010000366.1:0-1741 GCA_040375215.1 Crocinitomicaceae bacterium
CGTGTATTTCTTCGTGCTATCTGGTAATCTTGGAATCGGTCCTTGACAAATACCAAGAACTCATACTGCGAACTGGATTTCATGAATTCATCTGAAACATTGAGATAAGAAATAAAATCATCAAAATCCTCAGTGCTCAATTCGATGATTTTGTAATCCACATAAATAGTAAAAAGTTCTTTGAGCAAATCTCTTCTTCTATCATCATTCTCAAGCTCAGCTACTATGCGCTTACTTGCTTCCTTTTTACTCAATTGTTGATACAAAAAGGTTATTGGACTCGATACCGCATTGATACCAGAGAGCATATAATCATCTTCATTGTAACCCAAAGATTGAATATCCTTTTGGATATCCTCCAGATCTCTCGGAGCAAAAATGTTCAATGTAGAATAACTGTAGGTGCGTTCATTCAGGAATATCCTTGGATAATAAACCAACTTCAATGTTGAATCTTTAAAGCATACTTGCCTAGAGTAATAGCCCAAGCAAGTAATGGTCAAGGTATCTGACTTGTTGCATTCAATAACAAAACTTCCATCTGGAGAACCAAAAGCACCCTTTTTGGTTCGGGTATTTAGAACTATAGAGTTGGGCACCGGTTGACCCCGTTCCTCCAACACTTTCCCTTTGACTCTAATAACAGACTCTTGGGCCATACTCCATTCTGAAAGGAAACATATGAAAACAATAAAAATGAATCTCATGGAACAAAAATGCACCATTAATGAGATGTCACGTGATTTTTGTGTTTTTTTTCAATCACATCTTTGTGACGTGTATAAAGTACACTTTGGTTATATTTGTTTTATTCAAAAATGAATTTATGAAAAAAATATTGCTTCTCTTATTTGTTGTTATTGCGCAAATAACAATGGCGGTGAATGTCACTTTCCAAGTCAATATGGCCCAACAAACCATTTCACCCAATGGAGTTTTTGTAGCTGGTTCATTCCAAGGATGGAATGCAACAGCAAGTCCGATGCAAGATTTGGATGGTGATCTTGTATATACCTTCACCACAGATATTGCTGCAGGTACAAACATTGAATACAAATTCATCAACGGAAATACCTGGGAACAAGTTCCTGCAGCATGCGGAATTGGCGGTTTTTCAAACCGAAACCTAACAGTAGCGAGTACAGATGCCGTTCTCAACCCTGTATGCTTTAACAGTTGCTCCAATTGTGTGGTTGTAAATATGATTGCCACCACTTTTCAGGTGAATATGAATGGCGTCACCGTTGATCCCAACGGCGTGCATGTTGCAGGAAGTTTTCAAGGATGGAACCCTGCATCAACAGCCCTTACAGATAGCAACGCAGACGGCATTTTTGAAGTTACCGTGAATATTGCAGAAGGTGAAACCGTTAATTATAAATTCATTAACGGAAACGCATGGAGCGGTTCTGAGATCGTGCCAGCAACTTGTGGTGTTGGTGATGGATTTGGCGGATACAATCGCAGCCATATTGTCTCAAATAACAATCCTGCCTTAGTGTGTTTTTCAGCGTGTGAAAATTGTTCAACACCAGGATGCACAGATGCCAATGCATGCAATTTCGATGCGGAAGCTACATCCGACAACGGAAGCTGTTTAATCATTGGTGGTTCTTGTGATGACGGAGACAACAGCACAGCCAACGATTTGGTACAAAACGACTGTACCTGCATCGGCACACCTGCCATACCTACTATGGTTATTTTTCAAGTTGATATGAACAACCAAACCGTAAATCCA
>JBEISW010000317.1:0-2587 GCA_040375215.1 Crocinitomicaceae bacterium
ATCAATTGTTATTCATTTAATTATTAATAAAAAGGCGTAACCGAAAAGCCTAAATAGAGTAGGAAACAACCAAAACCAAAACCTATGGAGCATTTAAAAATTGCTAGCGACAACTATGTTGCATTCACGTTCTTTATCGGAACAATGGCCATGATGGCCGCATCAGTATTCTTCTTCTTTGAATTAAACAACACCTCACCAAAATGGAGAACTTCCGTCTTGGTATCGGGTTTGATTACGTTCATTGCAGCAGTTCACTATTATTACATGAGGGGTTACAATTTGGAGACAGGAGATTCTCCAACGTTTTTCCGTTATGTGGACTGGATTTTGACTGTTCCATTGATGTGCGTTGAGTTTTACTTGATTACCAAAAAGGCTGGTGCCAAGGTATCATTGTTGTGGAAATTGATTTTCGCTTCATTGGTGATGTTGGTGACAGGTTACTTTGGAGAGACCATCGATAGAGGTAATAGTGTAATGTGGGGTGTTCTTTCAGGAGCTGCATATTTCTACATTGCTTACTTGATTTGGTTTGGTGAAGTTGCTACATTGGCTCAAAATGCAGGTGCACAAGTAGCCAAAGCAACTCGTGTATTGGCTTGGTTTGTATTGGTAGGATGGGCAATCTATCCATTGGGTTACATTTTGGGTACACCAGGCGGATTGTTTGGTATCCAATTGGTATCTGATCCAGCTGCTGCTACTCACGCCATGGATATTGTTTACAACATCGCTGATGCCATCAACAAAATTGGCTTCGGATTGGTGATCTACAGTCTTTCTAGAACAGAAGACTAATCACATTTAGAATCAATCAATCGGAAAGGGACGAGGTGTTTTTTTGACCTTCGTCCCTTTTCTTTTTTACATGAATCAATCAAAAACAGTATGCACAACACATATGATTACATTTTTGTAGGAAATGGCGCCTCTACTGCTTTGTTGATTCATGCGATGAACCAACGCAAGCTGTTCATTGGTAAGAAAGTTTTAATCTTGGATGGGGATGCAAAAACAAAGAATGATCGCACATTTTGTTTTTGGGCTGATGTTAAAGAATGTATTGTTCAGGATCTAGCGCATTTGATCAAGAAATCATGGAGCACAATGGAATTGTCAAAAGGAGAGGCTGTGCCCTTGGATCCTTTTCGATACCATTTTATTTCAGGATTGGATTTGTATGATGCTACCAGAGAAATCATTCAGAATGAACAATTAGAGATTATTCAGCACTATGCCGACATTGTAGCTTCCAATAGCAAAGGGAAATATGTCATCGCAAACGGAGAACAGTATTTTGCCCAGCATATTTTTGATTCGCGCCCACCGAAGTATTTTGAGCCAAAGAACCAAGAGGTTTTTATGCTTCAGAGTTTTGTGGGGTGGTTTATACAAACCGAGCGATCGATTGAAAATGCTGATTTGTTTCGTTGGATGGATTTTGATGTTGTACAAAATGACTACACCCAGTTCATGTATGTTTTACCATTTGATTCGCAAAATTTATTGGTTGAGTTAACCCGTTTTGGAAAGGAATCACTGACGGATGATGATGCGTTTCCTATTCTGCATGAATACATTGAGAAACATTTTGGGGATTACGAAATCAAGGAAACAGAATTGGCGGCAATACCCATGACGAATTGCGCTATGTCTCATAGTGATCGAAAAGGGGTTACCTTGTTGGGCGCAAGAGCAGGAATGCTTAAGCCCACAACTGGCTATGCTTTCAAGATGATGCATGATCAGGCCATGCGTATTGCGGACGATATTGAAAAGCAAGATAAAGAATTGTTGTCTTTTAAGTCTATTTCAAAAAGGAAAGTCAAGAGCCGTGTTGAATTTTACGATGCACTATTGCTCATTGTGTTGACCCGCTGGCCACAAGTTGGAAAAGATTTATTTAGCGCTTTGTTGCATAAAGTTTCTTTGCCAATGGTAATGCGATTTTTGGAGCATAAAACTACTCTTAACGAGGAGTTAAACATATTTTATCAATTGCCTTGGCGACCATTTCTAAAGGCTTTGGTTGTATGGGCTGGAAAGTACTATCGGCAACTGGGCATTTTTGTTTACTTGATGGTCATTGCTTTTATAAGTCCAGACAACATTTGGATTGATTTCTTTTCGTTGGGAGTTTTAATAATAGGGCTAATTGCCATTGGAATTCCACATGGTGCGTTAGATCATTTGGTGGAGGCTTGCGTTTTTGGAACCAAGCGGTTCTTTAATTTCTTAGGACTTTACCTATTAATGATGGGTTTGATGGCCACGATCTGGATGTTTCACCCTACGCTAGCGTTGCTTATTTTTCTGATTTATTCAGCCATTCATTTTGGTCAAACGGACGGAATAGAGTGGGGAATGTCCAATATTATCTCTTGGATTTGGGGCGGTACTTTGCTCTTTTATATTCTAGGTTCACATCAAGGAGAGGCTTCAGTAATTCTTTCTTCCATGGGATATTCGGGAATTATTCCTTATGCAAATGTTTTTATCCTTATTCCTTGGTTTTTAATGGCATTGTACCATAAGCAATGGTCTATGTTCATCACCCTTATTTGGTTGAGTTTAACAGCAATGG
>JBEISW010000019.1:0-15509 GCA_040375215.1 Crocinitomicaceae bacterium
GGGTGTTGGAACATCCAGTTGCTGTGAGGCTGGAGATGATTATGAAGAAAAAGTATATGTTGAAGTTAATCTTCATTTTTTCATAATGGAAACAAGACGGTTGTATTTTTTTAAAGCGCGTTTTAACGACTGGCTCGGAGCATTTGGATGCGTAATGGCATGAAAAAAAATTTGACAATCTTTTTCAGAAATTATGATTTGTTCTTTTTGCTCTTTCATTTCTAATGGCTTTGTTTTTTTACAACAGCGTCTTTAAGTTCAATCATTGCGCGAGCTTTTCAAGCAATTCTTTATACTCAGATAGAATTTGACGTAAGTTATTGGTCAGTTTTACTTTGTCTGCGGGTTGTTCTTGGAGCTACTTGAGAAAATCAAGAACATCTTGTAAAACACTTTCAGGAACGTTGTCAAGTACCTTTTGTATTTCTGTTTGGATTTGCAACTTTGTCATACTCAAAGATAGAATAAAGAAATCAAAATTTCTAATCCACAATCTCCAACGGAACCCTCGCCATCAAAAGCGGCAGAATGGCGCTGGTATAAATTTTCCAGGCAAACCATTTATCCGAATAATTCAATATCCCTCCACCTAGCATTCGAGATAAGGCAACTTCATGTCAAAAGATTCTTTTATTCAGAAAAGCTAGGTCGATTGGAGAATGGTAACTATTCTTTACATTATTTTCCAATCTTTGTCACGTTTATTGGCTCAAGAAGATAATGGGGGTGTAAAGCTTTGCGATTCAACTATTGTAATAACCAAAAAAATATCAAATGAAAAAATTGATGACTTTCAAAACCATATTGCTCTCCTTATCTGTAACCTTGATTTTATCAGGGTGTAAAAAGGAAGCCAAAGATGAAACCGTAACCATTGTTCCCGCGCCTGTTGCAGCACCTATGGTGATTGGCGACTGGGAATTGTATAAACTTGAAAAGCAGGAGTTGATTTTAAGCAATCAAAATGGCCAAATGGTGCAGTCGATGGAATGGCGCGATAATACCCCGCCAAATCCTCAACACCTGACTTTGACATTTTTTCAAGACAAGACCTTTAAAGACTATTATGCGGGAGTTTTGACAGGTCAAGGTCAATGGGAAGGGGTATCAGACAATGAAACACAATATAACTTCACCTTTACTGGGTCTTCTTGGTCTCCCTTGCAAGAAACATATACCGCTCAATTTTATTGCGACAATACGATGTCGGTGAAATGGAGACTTGCTCCACCTGCGGGCAACCACGATTTTCAGGACGCGGAATGGTATGTTGTATACTATTACAAAACACCAGGAACTGTGCCTTGTGATGATTTGGTGGACTATTATGTCAACTAAGGTTAAGGATTAATCTTACATAGAGCATCTTGTGCTTGCTTCACAGGATGCTCTTTCTGATGATGAATGTGCCTGAGGGATACATAAAAGGGTGTTTGGAGGGCAACCGCATTGCACAGAGGGAATTGTACAATTGCCTGCTTCCTTATTTGAATGCTATTTGCAATCGTTATTTAAAAAACACCTCTTTGCGTCACGATGTTTTACAAGAATCCTTTATTACCATTTTCAAGAAGATTGATCAATACAATTCAGAGCTAGGAGCTTTTCATTCTTGGAGCAGTAGGATTGTCATTAACAATTGCTTGAAACATAACCAGTCAGCTAAAAAATTTATTGCTTACAAAACAGTGCAGTTCGAAAAGATTATTGAGCCAGAGGCTTTAAGCCTTTTGGGTATTGAGGACGTCGAACGATTTTTAAAATTCATGCCTGAAAAATATTATGAGGTATTTATGCTTTTTGTAGTAGATGGATTTGACCATGGACAAATAGCTGAAATGCTCGAAATCAAAGTGGAATTGAGCCGTAAAAGATTGGCTCGAGCCAGAGTTTGGATTCAGGAAAGACTAAAAAGGTCGGGTATTGATTATGTTGACTTTAAATACAAAACGATTTGAAGTATGAGAAATTTTGAAAATCGTATTAAAGAGGAACTTTCCAAGGCGCAATCCATGGAAGGTTTGGATAGCGAAGTGTTGTGGAAAGTTATTTCCGCTTCAGCTTTTGTTGACAAAAAGAAGAAGAAGCGTATTGGATTCTATTGGCTCATTTTTTCAATGTGCGTTGTCCTATCATTGATTGTTTTTTGTTTTACTATACAACCCAAGAAAAATGGACTTAATGTTGCAAACAATAAAGCGTCAGAAACGAAAATGCATCGCGATTCCCATTTACAAACATCAGGAAAAAGTGAATTAGGACAGAATCAATCAATGGAACTAACTGCATCTTCCCAGAATAGTTTTGATAGCGATGTGAAAGGATTTATTAATGATGCGGGCATGGACATGCTCAATAGAGGATTCAAACTCGGCTCATCTCTTCAAACAAAAGAGAAGAACCCCGCAGAAAGGATTAAGTCTTTGATTCAATTTGCTCAGGAGTCAGAAGTTCGCTTACTAGAATATTCGAATACAGAGATAATATCGAGATTGACTCCTTGCCCGCCCACAAAACTGATCATAGGTCCAATATCAAAACCGATACTAAGAGGTTTATTTAAGGATCAAGATGCAGGGAAGATGTCAAAGAAGCGATCTTGGCAGTGTTATGCTGGTCCGCTTTGGGCTCATCAAACGTATACAAATGGAGCTGGTTCATTGTCGGATAGTTTGAATGCTGATTTGAGTTCCGAATGGGGTTTGCTAGCGGGTGGAATGGTGGAAATAAAAAAAGGGCAGAATTGGTTTGTCCAAACAGGCTTAGAGTTCTCTAATTGGAAAGATCGATTTGACAAAGTTATTTTTTCGGATACGTTGTTGTTTGTGAATCAACAAGCAGTAATGGGTAAGAATATCAGAACAATTAGACACCACAACTCGCTTTCTACTTTGTCCATTCCTATTCAATTTGGCATGTACAAGGATTTGGGGCCATTAAGACTCGGGATACAATTGGGAGTCAGCTATTCTTTGATTTTGCAGCAGGAAGGGAGATTATTGAAAGACGATGTTACCGTTTTCAATTATTCGCAAAATCAAAAGCGATATTCTAATTTTTTCAGTCTCCGTATTGCGCCTTCAATGGGTTATTTATTGAATGAAAGGTTATCGATTAATTTTTCTTGCATTTTAGCAAAGCAAAGGCATCAGCCAATGGCCGTGAATGAATTAAAAAGCAAATCGTATTGGTTAGCACCAACCATTGGTTTTGTTTACAATTATTGAAACCAGAGACCGTTCAATTTTAATCCACAATCTCCAACGGAACCCTCGCCATCAAAAGCGCCAAGATGGTTCCGCCTAGGATGACGCGGTACCAACCGAAAGGGGCAAAGCCCTTGTTTTGCAATATTTTCATTAAGGTTTTGATGGATAGGAAGGCAACAGCCGCAGCTACAACACAACCCAAAAGCATAATACCCCAATGATCTGTGATAATGTGGTAATCGATTTTAACCACATCATACGTCTTTTTCAATGATGCCGCAAACATGGTGGGAACGGCCAAAAAGAAAGAGAACTCTGCCGCTTGTTTCTTGTTCCATCCAGAAATCATTCCGCCAATGATGGTGGCTGCTGAGCGCGAAACCCCCGGTATGAGCGCAATGCATTGAAAAAATCCAACCACAAACGCATTCTTCCGTGTTACGGGGGCTTCTTCTGCATGCAGGTTCTTGGCAAACCATTTATCAGAATAAATCAATATCCATCCGCCCAACAACAATGAAACCGCCACAATGTCCACTTGCTCCAGCATGTCGTCAATCAAATCGCCAAACAATAATCCCATCACTGCCGCAGGAATAAAGGCAATAAACAATTTGACATAAAAGTCAATGGACTGAAAAAATCGTTTCCAATATAAAAACAATACGCTGGTGATGGCGCCAAATTGAATGATAACGGTAAAGGCTTTGGTAAACTGATTGGACTCCACACCTAAAATGGCTTGGGTGATGATCATGTGCCCAGTGCTTGAAATGGGCAAAAACTCCGTGATGCCTTCTACGATGGCAATGATGATGGCTTCTAAAATCCCCACGGTTTACTTTCTTTTGGATGCCACATCAGCAGCATCGCTTTTCTTGATTCCGGTTTCAGACTTGTCACGGTACATGATGGCAACGCCAATCACAACATATCCGATTAAAACCACAATGGGCGCTACGGTAATACGGCGATCACTGAAAAGCTCTTCCGCATTGAATTCATCAGCGCTGGTAGCCGCGCCACCACTCATTAAAAAATATCCGATAATCAATAACAACAAACCTGCTCCGAGGATGTAGTAATTCTTTTTTCCAAATGCAAATGACATGGCGCTAAGATAATAAGACTTTATTCCTTTTTTACACTATCCTATCTTTGCAACATGTCAAGAGTCTTAACTGGAATTCAAAGCACCAATGTTCCCCACTTGGGAAATATCTTGGGCGCCATCTTACCCGCCATTGAAATGAGCAAGGAAGGCAACAACGATTCGTTTTTGTTCATTGCCAATTTCCACTCGCTCACGCAAATCAAAGACGCTGAGCGGATGCGCAGCAATACCCTTGCTGTAGCTGCCACATGGTTGGCGATGGGATTGGATCACCACAAGACGGTATTTTACCGCCAAAGCGATGTCCCTGAGGTAGCAGAGTTGTGCTGGTACTTGTCTTGCTTGACGCCTTATCCCATGTTGGCCAATGCGCATAGTTTTAAAGACAAGAGTGATCGCCTGTCGGATGTCAACGCAGGTCTTTTTACCTACCCGGTGTTAATGGCAGCAGATATTTTGTTGTACGATGCAGACCATGTGCCAGTAGGAAAAGACCAAGTGCAGCATTTGGAAATTACGCGGGATATCGCCAGTACTTTTAATCGTTTGTTTGGTGAAACCCTAGTTGTCCCAGAAGTCAAATTGAGCAAAGACACGATGTATGTTCCCGGAACCGACGGACAAAAAATGAGTAAGAGTTATGACAACTTCATCAATATTTTTCTTCCTGAAAAAGAATTGAAGGACGTCATCAACAAAAAGATTGCCACCGATAGCACCGCATTAGAAGATCCCAAAGATCCCAATGCCAATGCGATTTGTGCGTTGATGCAATTGATTGCGGGAGATCAACCGACACAAGAATTGCGAGATAAACTAACTGTTGGTGGATACGGCTGGGGACATGCGAAAAAAGATTTGTTGGGCGCTATTTTAGATCGTTTCAAAAATGAACGTGAACAATTCAACCATTGGATGTCACATCCTGAAGCCTTGGAAGAAGTGTTGCAAGAAGGAGCGGTAAAGGCCCGTTTGGTGGCACAAGCCACTTTGGGCAGGGTGAGAGAGCGATTGGGTTATTGATTATTTCAATCCAGTACTTCCAAATCCTCTCGCACCTCTTTCAGTAGAGGGCAAAGCGTTTGTTGTTTTCCAAGACAATATTTCATGCTTGGCCAGAACCATTTGCGCAATGCGCTCACCGGGTTCAATGGTGAAGGAGATGTTGCTGAGATTGACCAATAAGACTTTGATTTCTCCACGATAATCTGCATCTATTGTCCCAGGGGTATTTAGTACCGTTATGCCATGCTTGAAGGCGAGGCCACTTCTTGGACGAATTTGAATTTCATATCCCAATGGGATGGCAACAAAAAGTCCAGTTGGAATCAATTGTCTTTCCAAAGGAGCAAGTACAATCGGTTCAGGGGTGTTGGCACGAATGTCCAGTCCTGCAGCGCCTTCTGTAGCATAGGCAGGTAGTTCAAACGCAGATTGATTGATGATGGCTACCTCAATCATTTTCCCTCGAAAGTTGGTTTTCTTTTTTCCATAAAGGCCGTGGTACCCTCTTTGAAATCTGCAGTACCAAAGCATTCTCCGAACTCTTTGATTTCTGTATTCAATCCAGTTTCAGCATAAGCATAACCAGACAATACCGAACGCAATGCAGCGGAAATCGCTCTGGGAGAATTGGCAGCGATTTTTTGAGCCACAGTCAAGCATGTGTTTAATAGCTCTTCTTGCGGAACCACTTGGTTCACCAATCCCCACTCTTTGGCTTCTGCAGCGCCAATCATTTGCGCGGAAGTGATCATCTCCATGGCCTTTCCTTTGCCCACCAATTGCGCCAAGCGTTGGGTACCACCGTAGCCAGGAATGACACCCAAGGTTACCTCAGGCAATCCCAATTTGGCATTTTCAGATGCGTAACGGAAATGGCAACTCATGGCCAATTCTAATCCACCGCCCAAAGCAAAACCGTTGACTGCCGCAATAACAGGCTTGCTCATGTTCTCCACGCGATTGAACAACAAATTGTGCCCATCACGGCTTAATGCTTCTCCTTGCTCTACAGAGAAGTTGGCGAACTCTTTTATATCTGCTCCTGCCACAAAAGCTTTTGTTCCTGATCCAGTGATGATGATGCAACGAACAGAAGCATCGCTGTCAGCGGCGTTTAATGCGCTGTTCAACTCTTCAATGGTTGCTTTGTTCAAAGCGTTCAATTGATCAGGACGTTGAATGGTCAAAACAAGAACAGCATCTTGTTGGTCAAGGGAGATAAAAGAGTAAGCCATGTTTTTTATTTTATGAGGGCAAATGTAAAACAATCACCTGAGAATGGTAACATGACCGCGGTAAAGTTGGTCGCCTTCGGGTAACTTGAATTGCAGTTCCCACACATAAGCATCCTGCGGTACAAAGTACCCATTGAAGCTCCCGTCCCAACGCTTGTTTTGGTCATTGGTAAAGAAAACCAAGCCTCCCCAACGGTCAAATACCCGGAACTCGAATTTGTCTAGTTTTGTTCTAGACACCACACCAAAACCGTCATTGATTTGGTCATTGTTGGGGGTGAAGGTATTGGGGACCCAGAATGGAAAAAGAGGTACAACCCAAATGCTGTCCGATGCGCCGCAGCCTGCGTCATCAGCTACAGAGAATTGATACAAGGTAGGGGTGATGGGGTCGGCCATGGTCTGTGCGCAAGTGTCACATGAGAGGTAGATTGTTGGTTCCCATTGTCCTGTAGGAATATTGGATACAATGGGAATTTGAACAGCGTCAGGATAATCAAAGGTGATGCTGTCTTCCAACGACAGATTGGGCAAGGGGAGAACATTGATCCAAATAGATTGACGATCATAACAACCCAGCGCGTTGTTTCCAATAACAACAAGACTGTCTGATTGCGATGGAATGAGAATAGCGCTATTGTTGTTATCCAGTACAACCCATTCGCTGGGTAGCCAAGTGTAAGCATCGGCACCATTGGCAAGAGCAAAAACACTATCTCCTAGGCAGAGCTCAGTGTTGGCGTTTAGCGATACATTGAGCTGCACGACATTGATCCAAAAGTTAGCTGTGCCAGACCCGCAACTGTTGGTCATGTCAACAGAGACCAAAGTGGATTGATTACCAGTGAAGGTGGGGTTTTGTGCATTGGGGTTGTCAAACAATGCAACAGGATTCCAGCTCCATGAATCGGCCATTTCTGCATTCACGGTGATGTTTTCTCCAAAACAAACATCTACGTCAGGGTATGGATTCACGGCAGGAAGACTATTGAAAACACTAACCGTTGTGGATTCAGTAGTAACACAGCCTTCGGCGGTTGTGATGGTGACAGTGTAGGTTGTGGTGGTCAAAGGGGAGGCAATGGGTTGAGCAATGTTATCCGCTGACAATGAACTGCCATTGTCCCACAAATAGTCTGCGCCACCGGTTGCCCATAGGTTTGCTGTTTGTCCTGCGCAAATGCTTTGATTGGCTGTAATATCAGTACTGACAGGAATTACATTGACGTCGATGGTTGCGTTGGCCACACCGCATTGGTTTTGCGTGGTGGCAGTGTAGGTGATATTCCCAGGCGGTGTTGCTTGCGGATTGGGCAGGGTATTGTCGTCTAAAAACATATTGGGCAGCCACGTTACAGACCCATTGGCGGTGGCATTGAGTTGAACAGTTTCTCCTTGACAAATTCCGTTGATGGGGCTGATGCTGACAACGGGATCGACAATAACTTCAATGTTCAATGTTACAGTATCACCCAGTAGACAAAGTACTGCATCAGAAGCAATGAGCTCGACTTCATAATTTCCTGGTGTGGTATAGGCGTGTATGGGCTCTGTTAAAGTTGAAGTATTGCCATCGCCAAAGTCCCAATGGTAGAGGCTGGCTCCAGTGCTTTCATTGTAAAAGGTGACGGGTTGATTCAAGCAGACTTGTGGGGGAATGTTGGAAGAGGCAGCTGCGTAAATGGGGCTGAGAGAAAGTTTGAATACACCTAGATTGCAGCCGCTACTGGGATTGGTCGCACTATAAGCTCCTGGTGATGTAGGAAAGTCATCATTGGCTTGACAGCCTGCACATACCGCCTGATAAACATATCCATTTTTACTAAAACGCGATGTTCCGCCATCTACATGTTCCTCAGAAACATTCCCTCCGTAGTAGGAGGCATACAACAAACCGGTTGCATTTGGAGACAACACGCACAAGTAAAAGTCGGAACCATCTGTAGTAGCTTGTTGCGCATCTGCAGAGGTGGGTAATCCATTTGTTGTACTAAAAACAGCCATGCAGGAATAGGGCGACCCACCGCAGTTTTGATTCACACCGCCTCCCCAACCGCTGAAAAATATTTGTTCGCAATCACTCACCAAAAATGCTGTTGGAGAAATATCCACCTCACCGCTGCCGGTCCCGATGGTGGTATTCCAAATTTGACTGGTCAATTGATCATTGAATTTTTTGATATATATACCACTATTGGCTTGGCCATAACAACCGCCTGATATGGGCATGGCACCGGTGGTTTGGCCCAAAATATAGATGTTGTGGTTGACATCTGTTTGGATGAAAAAGGTTTGATCCACGCCATCTGTTCCGATGAATGTTCCATTGACAATGCTCCATGTATTGGGGTTGATTTTTAACACAAAACCATCCACACCACCATTGTGCGATGCATCAAATCCATTGGCCGGAATGGGGAAGTTGTTGCTGTCCGTTCCGCCGCTGATGAGAATGTCTCCGTTGCCTGCAAACTGCACGGCGTAGAGTGCATCGTTGCCACTGCCGCCAATGAATGAGGAGAATATCAGATTGTCTAAATTGGGAGAAAGAACCATTAATAATCCATCACTTAAGCCCCCATTGTAACTGGACTGAATGGCATTTGCTGTTACAGGAAAATCACCACGAACGGTAGAGGCTACCACGATGTTTCCATTGGGGTGCAGGTTGATTTCGCCGCGGAATGCATCTCCATAATTGTAAAACAATCCAGGAGCAAAATTGAGTCCGTCCAACTGGTCATTGCCCATGAAAGTGGAAGCTACCAATGCGCCGCTGCTTTCGATTTTGGAAATGAAAAGGTCGGTGCCTTGAGGCAGATTGCCATAAAAAAATGTATTCATGGGCTGGGGAGCTCCAGGATTGAATTGCGTGTCGTATCCTCCGGGCTGGGTTGGAAAATTGCTGCTTCCTGTAGCACCCATGAGGTAAATGTTGCTATTGGCATCGCAGACAATACTGTGGGGCGTTTCTTGTGAGCTGCCGCCGATAAAAGTGGAATAAAGCAAGGCACTTCCATCTGAATTGAACTTGGAAATCACGATGTCATAAATGTTTCCATTGGTTGTGTTAAAGTTCAAAGAAAATGCGTTGGGTGTGGTAGGGTAATTTTGACCAAAAACCACAGCGCCGCTGACCAAATGACCTTCTGGATCATCCGCCGCAGTGAATCCGAAATTGGCCGAAACAGAGCCGATGTAGGAAGAAAAAACAATCTCGGGATCAATGATGAGATCGATATTGGGGTCATACTTTCCCAATTCAAACTGGACGGTAGTTTTTTTCAAGACAAACGCACAAGGCACAGTGACAATTTTCCCTTGAATAAATTGAAATGCGTACGGTTGGGTTTCTTGGATTTGTCCTGTGTTGGTTTGTATGATGAGCGATCCATTGCGCAAGGTGCAGCTCACAGACTTATCCCATTCCAATTGAATTTCTTGTGGATTTCCCTCAGGGTGAATGACCCAATCATATTTTAATTTGTTGTTCTCACTGTTCCATCTCACATCGATGTGGTTGTAAACTTGGGATAGTGTTCCTGTTTGATAAAGCAGTGTTTTTCCCTCTCGTTCACCCAAGTAGTAATTGTGGTAATAAGGCAAATGTTTTTCGCCCCGCCACTGCATGTTGGGGTTGGCGTTTTTCCAGATTAAATCAAAGACATGGCCTTTTGGATGCAATTGCGCAGTGGTTTCATTGGGATGAAACTGCTGAAAAAAGTCGTTGTTGTAAAGTTCAAATCGAAGACCTTTTTGATTTTGCCAAACCCTACCGCCCGGCACTTCGCTCATCCAAATAACTTCTTTTACCCATTGACCTTGATTGGGTACAATCTTTAGCTGCGCCAACAGCGGCACGGGAAGTAGAATCAGGAAAATGTAGAAGTAGCGCATCCTATGCAGAAGACCAAGGCCTTTCCAATAGGTTGCGTCTGTGTTCATGGTTGAAATTAGTTGAGCAAATCTGTCAGCTTGCGCATTTCCATGGCTGGCGATGCTTTCTCATAGAGGATGCGGTAAACGGCTTCAGCAATGGGAATATCAACATTGAATTTTTTATTGATCTCATGAATCCCCTTTGTAGCATAGTATCCCTCCGCAACCATATTCATTTCAATGGTGGCCCATTTGACACTATACCCTTTACCGATCATGGTTCCAAAGGTTCTGTTTCTGGAGTAAGGTGAGTAGGCGGTTACCATCAAGTCACCCAAGTAAGCAGAGGATTTTACATCACGATGCACCTCATGAACAGAGTCCAAGAAGCGTTCAATTTCACGTATAGCATTGGAGACTAAAACGGCTTGAAAGTTGTCTCCAAAACCAATTCCATGGCAAATACCTGAAGCCACGGCGTAAACATTTTTCAGAATGGCAGCTAATTCAGCGCCAAAGACGTCTTCAGTGGTGGTGGTTTTGATAAAACGGCAAGCAAGGCGTTGGCTCATGATTTCGGCCTTGGCAATATCAATGGCACCTATAGTGAGGTAGGACAATTTTTCCATGGCCACCTCTTCTGCATGGCACGGGCCGCAGATGATTCCGATGTTCTCGTATGGAATATTGAACTGTTTATGAAAATACCGTGCGGGAATCGCATCAAATTCATTGACAATACCCTTTACAGCGGAAAAGATGATTTTGTTTTCAATGCCTTTGGGTTTGTATTGATCCATGGTAACATGCAAAAACGCAGAGGGGATGGCCACTACCAAGTAATCGCAATAATCAACAACCGCCTGAAGGTCACTGGTGACAACCAATTGATCCAAATCAAATTCAATGCTTTGGATATAGTTGGGGTTGTGACCAAATTGTTGGATGTGATCAATGGCATCTTGGTTTCTCATCCACCAGTATACCTTGCTATCAGGGCTACACAGCAGTTTAACCAAAGCCGTTGCCCAGCTTCCACCTCCTAAAACGCCAATTTTCATGTTATTACTCATGCCTAAGGTTAAAAAGATAAAAAGCGAAGATAAGCAATAAAGAAAACTCAGAAAAATAGGCCTTTGGAGGGGCTATTTTAACAATCGAAAAAAAGAGTGAACATCAAGGTTTTTTGATGGAAATGCAACTAACTTCGTTACTCTTCTTTTGAATATGGACAAAAAGCGATCAATCATGCACATGGACATGGATACATTCTTTGTATCCGTGGAGCGCTTGATGGACAGTCGTTTGAACGGTAGGCCCATATTGGTGGGCGGAACCAGTGACAGGGGAGTAGTGGCCGCATGCAGCTATGAGGCCCGTGCCTTTGGTGTTCACTCAGCCATGCCCATGAAGTTGGCCAAGCAATTGTGTCCAGAGGCCGTTGTCATTAGAGGCAACAGCCACAATTACATGAAGTACTCCGATATGGTCAGTGAGATTGTTCAAGGAAGTGTTCCTGTTTTTGAAAAGATGTCCATTGATGAGTTTTATTGCGACCTGTCAGGGATGGATAAGTTTTTTGGATGTTACCGTTTTGCGGCGGAGCTCCGTCAGCGGGTAATCAAAGAAACGGGATTGCCGCTCTCTTTTGGATTATCGGTGAATAAGACTGTGTCAAAGGTGGCCACAGGAGAGGCCAAGCCCAACAATCAAATGTGGGTGGAGCAGGGCAATGAGCGACCTTTCTTGGCACCGTTGTCCATTCGGAAAATCCCGATGGTTGGCGACAAGACCTACCAAACATTGAGAAACCTAGGCATTCAGCGCATTGGAACATTGCAAGAAATGCAGCCAGACCTTCTGCATGCTGCTTTGGGAGAAAATGGATTGGTGATTTGGAAAAAAGCCAATGGTGAAGACAGCTCTCCCGTCGTGGCTTATCAAGAGCGAAAGAGCATCTCAGCGGAAAGGACTTTTGACCGTGACACTACGGATTTGGTTAAGCTCAAAGGAATACTTGTGGCGATGACTGAAAACTTGGCGTATCAATTGCGCAAGGGCGGCCGTCTTACATCTTGCATTACACTAAAGTTGCGCTATTCTGATTTTCAAACCCAGACCATGCAATGCAGAATTCCATACACCGCCGCGGATCATATTTTATTGCCCAAAATACACGAGCTTTTCGAAAAACTGTTTGATAGAAGAATGTTGGTTCGATTGGTGGGCGTTAAGATGAGTCATCTGGTTAGTGGAGGACAGCAAATGAATTTGTTTGACGCGGCTGATGATAGGGTGGAGCTCTACAATGCGTTGGATGATATCAGAAATAAATTTGGCGAGCGCGCTGTGATGAGCGCCGCGGGATTGCATGCCAAGACCATCGGTAGAGGAGACAATCCTTTTTCTGGAGGTCCACCCATGCTTCTGGCCAACAGAAGAGTTTAATTTTTTCCAGCCCACATGAACATTCGGGGGTTGTTGATGTAGGGCTCAATGTCTTTGTGGGCTATCAAAATACCAAGATCAACCAACCAAAGCAAACCACCGCCACCCATGGAGAGGGTGTAAAATATGGGAACTTTAGGATCTGTCCCCAGGTACATGCGGTGCACACCAAAGTAGCCCAATGTAATGTCCAAAGCAATGGCTACGGCCCTTGGATTTTCATGGCCAATGGCTTTTTGAAAATAACGAATCGGTTTGGGATCAACAGCCCAATGAACAATGGAGCATAGAACAAACACCAATGTGAGGAACTGTTTTTTCATGGGTTCAAAACTAAATAAAAAAAGAAACCATCTTATGGCACGATTTTATAATATTGCTGTGCTGCAAAATAAATTTTATGAATAAAACAACAATTTCCTGGATTCTGCGCACTATTGTGTTTGCGCTTTTTGTCGTGTCTGCATTGGCCAAGATGTTCCCCATTTGGGCCTTTGAAAAACAATTGGTTGATTTGGGTATTGCTTCATGGTGCAGCGCCCCATACTTTGCCCGACTCCTACTGGGCGTAGAATTGGCCATTGGAATCGCGATTTTGCAACCGCATTATCTTAAGAGAATTGTGATCACTTCCACCATTTTGTTATTGGTGGTTTTTTGCATTCACCTTTCCATTGAAATGGTCAAGCACGGCGCCATGAATGGAAACTGCGGCTGTTTTGGTCAATTGATTCCGATGACTCCATTGGAGGCGTTTTTGAAGAATGTAGCAACGATTGGTCTTTTGATTTGGTTGTATAAAATAACAACGGAAAAGGAGATGAAACACCGCTTTAGTTTGTTGCTTTTGATTTGGTCACTTTCCTCATTGTTGATTTTTGCCCTGTTCCCATTTTGTCCTTGTGCGGCAGAAGAGACTCCTGAGGCAGCCGCAATAGAGGAGCCATCTACCTCTCCAGAAACAGCACCGATGGCTGAGATAGATACCACAAAAGAAAAAGCATCTGGTGCTGAGCAAGTTGAGACGGTTGCCGCTGACCCAGGTCCCGCTGCTGTTACATCAGCATTTTCTAAGTTGGCCATTTTCAATGGAAAAAAAGCCAACATCGATCAAGGAAAGGCCATTGTGTGCTTCTTTGCACCTGGTTGTGACCATTGCCAAGAAACGGCCAAAGAGTTGGCCAAGATGGCTAAACAAAAAGATTTTCCATCCATCTATATTTTCTTCATGGACGAAGAGCCCGAGAAAATACCTGAGTTCATCAAGCAAGCGGGTCGCAATTTCCCTTACCGAATATTGGATATTCCTACTTTTTGGACCACCATGGGGCCTGAAGGAGAAACGCCGGGCGTGTATTATTTGTGGAATGGAAATGTGCGCAAGACATTTTTGGGCATCAACGAGAAGGCCTTCAACGCCACTGAGTTGAAATCTGCAATCGCTAAACCTGGAAAGTAAGATGCCGTTGATTTTGCCTGTTCTTGATAAATCACCTCAGTGGGGGGATGATGTATTTATCGCGGAAAACGCTACTATCGTTGGTGATGTGAAGATGGGAAACCAATGCAGTGTATGGTTTCAAGCTGTGATTAGGGGAGATGTAAACAGCATTGTTTTGGGAAACAAAGTCAATGTGCAAGATGGGGCAATCATTCATTGCACCTATCAAAAGGCAGCAACAGTTATCGGCAATAATGTTAGCCTAGGTCACAGGGCCATGGTACATGGATGCACCATCAAAGACAATGTTTTGATTGGCATGGGCGCTATTGTCATGGACCATTGTGTCATTGAAGAAAACTGCATTATTGCAGCAGGTGCTGTTTTGCTGGAAGGCACACATGTCCCTTCATGGTCTGTCTTTGCGGGGATACCCGCTAAAAAAGTGAAGGACTTGTCCCCAGAGCTTTTTGAAGGTGAAGTGCAAAGAATAGCCAACAATTATGTGATGTATTCCGGTTGGTTCAAATAAAAAAGGGGCTTCAGCCCCTTTTCTTATGGAAGAAATACCACCTCAGTGAGAGGCTGGATCGGTTTCGTTTTGATGTTGTAAAACGTTTTCTTGGTGTATTTGATTGGCTTTCTGCCCAAGTGGATTTCCAGGAAAAAAGATCATGAGCAATAGCATTAAGTAGAAAATACCGGAAACCAAAGTACGGGATAGGCTGTAATTGGATTTATTCAGTAAGAAGAAGAAAATGGATGCAGGCGCGGAGACATTCATGGCGATGCCCACAATGAAATCGGCACCGGGCCAATGAAAAATTTTAAATATTGCACCAAGAGTGCAAGCAATAACCATGATGGTCACGGTTAATTGCACTGTTCTGCTGTTTGATTCTTTCTCAATACTTGTAAATTCAAACAATGTAGAGGCAAGGATAGCAACCATGCTCGTGAGGAGAATAAAATTAGCTCCGGGCCAGTGTTCCATTTTGAAAAAGGCACCTATGGCTAGCAGGATAAAAGCAATTGCCGGTAATTTGGTTTTCATAGTTTTTTTTGTTTAAACCTAAATATTTTTTTTCACACTTTGTACAATGTTCATAATCACAAACCATAAATACTCCTTTTGGAGTAGGTGTTTGATGTTTTTTATTTTGAAAGGGGTTATTCAC
>JBEISW010000289.1:0-2916 GCA_040375215.1 Crocinitomicaceae bacterium
AAAATTGACTTCCGCAATGGATTCAGGGGAGCCATAGGATGAAAGCAAGATACCAATCTCTTCTGGTTTATCTTGAATTCTACCAAGCCACGTTTTAAGTTGGTTCACATTTTCAGCGCTTATTCCTTTGGCCACCATCTCCTGCTCTACCCCTTCCCAACCTATCTTATCTAACTTATCCAAAGCAACGGTCATATCAGTAAAGCAACTCTCCATTCCTGTAGCATTGGCAAGCGCCTGAAGCACCTTTCGGTTATTGACATGAATTACAACAGGGATTTTCAAAAGATGAAATACGGCATCATACAATTTCACCAATTCCCATTCACACCACAAACTATCCGTTCCTATGATGTCTGCATCACACTGATAAAATTCACGGTATCTGCCTTTCTGTGGACGGTCAGCGCGCCATACAGGTTGAATCTGATATCGCTTAAAGGGGAAAGTCAGTTGGCCATGGTTCATGGCTACAAATCGAGCGAAGGGAACTGTCAAATCATATCGCAAAGCGCGATCACACAATTGACCAACGAGTGCTTTGTGGTTTTTGTTTTCCCAATCTGACTCATTAACACCCTTGGAAAATTCGCCATTGTTGAGCACTTTGAAAAGCAGTTGATCACCTTCTTCTCCGTATTTGCCAGTCAGCGTGCTGTAGTTCTCCATGCTGGGTGTTTCCAATGGAAGGAATCCATACAATTGAAATTGACGTTGAATGGTGTCCAACAAGAATTTTCTTCGGGCCATCACTTCTGGACCAAAATCGCGTGTTCCCTTAGGAATAGAAACTGAAATTTTTGACATTGCTTTGCAAAGTTAATTCTATTTTTACCCCATGCCCATCAATTTAGAAGTAATTGACACATTTGATTTTCATCAGGCACCAGTGTATACATTGGCAATCGATGAACATCACTTTTACTCCGCAGGAGGGGACCGAAAGATCATTAGATACCATCAGAAAGAAAATCAATTTATTGCTGAACTTTTTGCTGAAACCACAGAAAGTACTTTTGCTTTGCACTTGGATCAAAATCGCCTGTATTCGGGAGGCATCGATGGCAATCTCAATATTTTTGACGTCCAAGAAAAAAAAATTCTAAATAGATACCAGTGTCACGAAATGGGTTTGTATGCCATTGAGTCAAACAATGAATTTATTATCACCGGCGGAGGGGATGGAAAGATTCATTTATGGGACAAATCCAAAATGTGTATTGTCCGCACCATTTGGACTGGACCAGTAAAAATTAGGAAATTCATATGGGATAGCCAAAAAACAGAAATGGCTTGTATTGACAATGAAGGAAACTTCAGAATATTTGAATCCAAATATCGGAATGAAATATATACTTCAAAACACATTAATGGTTGGACCAGTGGATTTTATCATGCATCAAAAAAAGTTTGGATTTTAGGCTCAAAATCAGGTGAAATAATAGCTTACCATCAACAGCGTACGCAGCCAATTTTGATTATACAAGCACACTTGAATGCAATTTACAGTTTGATTTGGGATAAGGAAAATGAAATATTGGTGTCTGGGTCTTTAGACAAAAGCATCAAGATTTGGGACGGACAAGCGCTAGACTTATTGAATCGATTCGACAAAATGAATGGAGTTCCGCTGCGTTCAGTGAACGCCATCTTGAAATGGAATGACCATCTGGCCATTGCGGGAGACGACAAAAAAATTCACATCACAAAGATTTGTTTTTTCAAATAATAAATTTATATTTGGACATCGTTCAAAACCTATACGTATGCATGAGGGAAATAACTACCGTGATGATGTTTATTCAAAACCGGTAAGAGCTGGAAAGAGAACCTACTTCTTTGATGTCAAATCAACGAGAGGAAATGACTTGTTCATGACCATTACTGAAAGCAAGCGCACTGGAAGCGCTGAAACAGGGAATGTCAATTATGAAAAGCACAAAATTTTCTTGTACAAAGAAGACTTTGAAAAATTCATTCAAGGTTTGGAAGAAACCATCCAATACATCAAAGAACGTCAACAGGATGCCCCCTCTGCACCTAGTGAATCGATGACCTCTGACTCCTCTATTGACGAGGAATTCAATGCTTTGTAAGCTACCGGATTTGTGATGAAAAAACATATTGGGTTATACCTACTGCCCTCGCCTATTGCAGACGAGGGTTTTTCTTTTGCTGGAATAACGGAATCTGAGAAGGTTCAATCCATTAAGTTTTGGATTGTTGAAAATGTGAGAGAAGCAAGGCGCAATTTGCGCAAAATGGGATATACATTGCCATTTGACGACTTGACTTTTTGTGAGTGGAATGAGAATACAACTGCACAAGAAAAACACCATATTCTTCACAAGCTCAACTCTGAACCATTGGCAGTCTTCATGAGTGATGCTGGCTTGCCGTGCATAGCTGATCCAGGTGGTCAAGTGGTGGCTTTTGCACACGAGAAAAAAATCCCGGTTTTTCCAATTGTTGGGCCATCATCCATATTGCTTACCCTGATGGCATCAGGTATGAATGGACAAAAATTTCGATTTCACGGCTATTTGCCCAGGGAAAAAAATGATAGAATCAAAATGCTTAAGCAATTTGAATCAGCTTCAACCACGGGTGAATCGCAAATATTCATGGATACCCCATACCGCAACAAAGCTGTTTTAGATGACTGCATTCAGCACCTTGCAAAAAACACCTATCTATGTATTGGCGTCGGTATTCATGGTCCGCATCAAAGAATCATAACCCAGAACCTTGAACAATGGGAAAAGAGCAGCGTTGAATTGCATAAAACACCTGCCATGTTCATCATTGGTCAACCATTAAGGCCTTAATTTTTTTTAACCTTCTCTCCTCAAAACTGCAAGGTTTCCGCATTAAAATTGGTTACATTTGTGCACCTTGTAAAAAACAGAAAGATAT
>JBEISW010000197.1:0-4455 GCA_040375215.1 Crocinitomicaceae bacterium
AGCACAACAGATTTCTTTGCGCTTTTGATTAAATCACTGCTGAAAGTGTACGCGTCAAAGATTTGGTTGTTGAAAAAGATACCTTGATTAGGTTTTTTATCAAAGTGAAAACGATCTAGTATTTGTGTAATCTGTTTTTTTTGAATGGCAACATCTTCCTCTACTGTTTGGACGCGTTCATCTATTTGCTGAAATTTTGAATCCAATTGGCGATATCGAACGAATTGGTCGATAATTGAGATACTGATTTGAATGGCGGTGGTACTTTTAAGCAATCCTGCTAACATTGCTACACCATGTTCAGTGAATACAAATGGTATTTTTCTTAAACCCATATTGTCTCCATTGGAAGTCACAATTTGTGACTTCCAATTGTTGAATTCAAGTTGTGTAAGTTGAAACATGTAATGATGAGGAAACCTGAGGGCATTTCTCTTCACCGTTTGGTTCAATACTTTTGTAGATACGCTATAGAGCTCGGCAAGCGATCTGTCAAAGATGACTGGATAGCCTCTAATATTAAAAATTTTAATTTTATTCAAGATGGTGATGTCCTGCTTCATTTTGCAAATCTCTAATTGCCTTTTGGATTTTGCAACCTATAAGTTATGCGGGTTTATAGGTGACCACTCCGTCTAGATGAACGGCCCTAAATAGACCTCTTGACTGAGGTAACCATCACGTTTCTTCTATACATATATCGCTCCTACAGAGCTGGAAATTAGAACACGATTTCCCTTTCTATTATTATTCCGCCCCTACGGGGCTTTTCCGATCTGCTGTGAAAGTGTAAAAATTGGAAGGTGTATCCGTCGCACCGCGGAAGCGAGGAGAAAGTGAAATTTCGATTGGTTAACAGCAGCGATGCCTCGCTGGCGGAAAGCGCTTGTCGTTTCGAGCGAAGCGAAACTTTCCGCATGATGTCCAAGAGAAATTTCACCCGAGCGTCCCGAAGCATCGGGACGGTGCGACTTGATTTTTTTGTTTCACTTTTTGATCAAGCAAAAAGTGAAGGGTAAATAATGGAATAAGAATGAGAAACACAATCTGAATGAGTAAAATCTCCCATCCTGCGAGAAACACAAACAGAATGGTAATGACATTAAGCCAAACGCGCTGTTACTTCCTTCAAAAAATCATTCATTTTTGAAAACGCAAACCACCGTTTTCCCAAATCCTTCAAAGATGCTCCCAGGTGATACAATTCTTTATTATCAATGATGAGGAATCGATCATGGGTGTTTTTGAGTGGGCGTATTTCAATTGAGGAATATTGAGCATTGTGTTTTTCTAAATCCAATTTCAATTGATCTGTTACTTTTTCTGTGTAAATCACACATGACACCTTTGCCTTTCTTTTGGACAATTGAAGCAAGGTGGTTTCATCGATGTAGTTGTCAATAAGCACAACAGATTTCTTTGCGCTTTTGATTAAATCACTGCTAAAAGCATAGGCGTCAAAGATTTGGTTGTTGAAGAAGATGCCTTGATGATGTTTCGCAGGTTCTATCGAATTTTGAAGAATCTTATCCAATTTCAGTTCATGATCCAAAAGTTGTTTTTCGGCCCTTTCCATTCTGTTGGTCAAAATGAGTGTTTGTTGGTTCGATTTTCTGAGGTCTGTGAAAACCTGAATGATTTCAATGCTGATCGTAATGGCGATATCAGATTTTAATATCGAAGACAGCATGGCGACTCCCATTTCTGTGAATGCAAAGGGATTGTACTTGATATTATGACCTCTTTTAATGGGTAATGTGTTGTTCAAGGTCACAAAATGTGACCTTGAAAATTCAGCTTCTTCATCCGTCAATCGAAACATGAAAGTTTCAGGAAAGCGTGATGAATTTCTTTTAACCGCTTGATTCAAGGCTTTTGTACTAACGCCATACATTGGTGCAATATCTTTATCCAAGATGATGTTTACTCCTCGTACTTGAATAATCTTGTATACAATTTGATTTTGTGAATTGAGCATATGCAAAAGTCCGTTTGGAATTTTGTTCTGCCAACCCATAAATTATGCAGGTTTATGCATGACCACCCCTTCTACTTCGCAAGGCGGGGAGATGTCCGCTTTTCCCTTATATTCGCATTATAAACCAAGACCATGAAAAAATATTTCCTCCAAAGCTTAGTTTTGATTGTTACTTGTCTCCTCATCACCCCATCCCTTTTTTCCCAATCCCCGCAGGGGATACCTTACCAAGCGGTGATGCGCAATGCAGACGGAAGCGTGATGGCCAGCAGTGCGGTGAGCTTGACCTTCATGATCCATGATGGCGTGGCCAATGGAACCGTAGTATACCAAGAAAGTCATTCACTAACGAGCAACCCCCAAGGTTTGGTGTCTTGTGTGGTGGGAAATGGTGTTGTATCACAAGGCAACTTTATTAATATCAACTGGGGCAGTGGTGCCAAGTTTTTGCAGGTGATGATGGGCACAACAGATTTGGGAACGCAGCAGATGTTGAGCGTGCCTTATGCGTTGTATGCGGAGCATGTAGGAGTGAGAGTGAGTGCGACGGGAGATACTTTGGTTGTGGGAGGCCATGCTGTTATTGTGCCCGGTGTGAGTGCGGCGAATCCGCCAGCATTATATACTCAAGGCATTGGGGTAACGGATATTGATGGGAATTTTTACTCTAGTATCATCATCAACGGACAAGAATGGATGCAGCAAAATTTGGCAGTGACCAAGTATAGAAACGGAGATCCTATCCCCACAGGTTTGGATAATGCAACATGGTCCTCTACCACAAGCGGGGCTTGTGACATTTATAACAATGATTCCGCTAACAATACGTTGTACGGCAAATTGTACAACTGGTATGCAGTGAATGATAGCAGAGGTGTTTGTCCAACTGGTTGGCATGTTCCGAGCGATGCGGAGTGGACCACATTAGAAACCAATTTGGGAGGAAGTAATGTTGCCGGAGGCAAAATGAAGGCCACCACAGTCTGGAATTCACCCAACACCGGCGCCACCAATGAAAGCGGATTTACAGGCCTCCCTGGCGGTATCCGAGGCGCCACTGGCTCATACTACTACGTTGACATCAACGGCACCTGGTGGAGTAGTACAGAGACCGGTTCGAACGGCGCATGGGGCCGCGGACTGTACGACGACAATCCCTTGGTCTACCGCCTCAACGACGGTGAGCTATTCGGCTTCAGTGTTCGTTGCGTCCGAGAATAGCAGCGAGCAAGCTCGCTGGGTGAATCAGTGAATCGGTATATCAGTAAATCGGTGGATCGGTATATCAGTAAATCAGTAAATCGGTGTATCGGTATATCAGTGAATTGTCTCGTCCTAAAAGTATTAAGGGTGATGCATGGCCTTATGAAAATGGCTCTCTGCCTATAGCTCGTGGTGACTGTGCGACTTGATTTTTGTTTCACTTTTTGATCAAGCATAAAGTGAAGTTAATTTTGATAATATTCAAAAGACAATATTAAGTTTCCGTCGCACGAAGAAGAAAAAAACTATCTATCGAAGAAAATCAATCAAAATCTATCGTCAAATAATCCCGATGATATTCCCGTTCTTTTTGCTCTTCTCGAACCCATTCACAAGCAATGAATCCCATGTGTAGTTGGTTGGGGAATTGTTGCGGTAGAATGATGTTTCCATTGTCTACCTCTGTCCATTGATGAATTTTTCTGATGCACCTCAATCTATTCCCTTCTTGAATGACTTGATTGAATCGGTTCTCTGTCACACTATCATAATACCAGTAGCTGGGGTATTCACACGTGATCAAAAGATTGTTTTCTGGATTCTGTAAGGCCTCTGCCATGCCATACAAGAATGGCGTCATGTCATTCAATTCTTTTCCATTCTTGACATTGCGGATGTTGGAATCCAAGGGACAAGCGTTGATGGCAATGCCCTGCGGGCGATTCATTAAGATGTGTATTTCAAAGGTATCCCTTTCTAAATGTACTTCGTGCGAAAGAATGGGGATGTTTTTTTCCTTTTGAAAAATTTGTATTTCAAAACAATGTTCACAACGCTGTGCCTTGCCTGAGATATTTCCGACAAGCAACGCGAGCAATAGAAAAATTATTCTGCAAGCACCGGCCATTGATTATTGCTTCGGTTGGTGTCTGCAATTTTTCTGTAAGGATCTATGGTGACTTTTTTAACTCCTGATCCTAGTTGCATGATGTATTGATCCTGCACCCAATTCCAAGCAGGTGCTGCTATCCATTGGATTTCTGTTCCTTCCTCTGGGTAAGCTGTTTTGCGCATCAAATCAATACTCAAATACCAATATTGAAATTTACCATCTGTTGTTTCAATCTCCACCTCGATGGGCATTGGCATATCCCCGTTGCGTTTTAAGACAATCAACGAGGGCTCTTTTTCTCCATTGGATGTGATAACACTGTCTATGGAATAATCTATCTGCTTGGTGGTGTTTACAAAGTACTCGTTGTACCAGTCCAATA
>JBEISW010000082.1:0-8440 GCA_040375215.1 Crocinitomicaceae bacterium
GTGTTGAATGCCATTAATCCAAAATTTGCCATTGAACTTTTAACGCAATACCCCAAAGGATTTTGGTTATTGGGAGCGGTATTCCTTTGCACTACGGGCGCTGAAGCGTTGTACAGTGACTTGGGACATTGCGGGAGAGAGAATATCCGAGTGAGTTGGATTTTTGTAAAAGTTGCTTTGGTGCTGAATTACATGGGTCAGGCGGCATGGATCATGCAACAGCAGAGTTTGAATGATGTCAATCCATTTTATGCCATCATGCCGGATTGGTTTTTGTTAACAGGTATTGTCATAGCTACAATGGCAGCTATCATAGCCAGTCAGGCTTTGATTTCAGGGTCTTTTACTTTGGTGAGTGAAGCCATGAACTTGAACTTTTGGCCCAGGGTTGGGGTGAAATTTCCAACTGAATTGAAAGGTCAATTGTACATCCCAAGTGTCAATTGGTTGTTGTGGGCAGGATGTATGGGTGTAATGTTGTACTTCCGTGAATCTAAGCACATGGAAGCAGCATATGGCTTTTTCATCACCGTAGCCATGTTGATGACCACCTTACTACTGAGTTATTATTTGATTTATAAGCGCCGTTGGCCCATGTGGTTAGTGACGATTACGGTTGGGGTATTTTTTGCAGTTGAAATTTCCTTCTTCTTTGCCAATATTCTAAAATTGAAAGAGGCATGGATGATGTTGATTATCTACATCATCATCCTTCATGTGATGTGGATAACATACACCTACCGTCAGCTAAGCAACTCGTTCTTGTTATTTGTTGATTTGGACGATCATGTTGGTGTATTGAAACAGTTGTCTTCTGATACAAGAATTCCCAAGTATGCTACGCACCTTGTATTTCTCACCAAGGCCAATCATCGTCATCAGATTGAGAACAAAATCATCGATAGCATTTTATCTAAAACACCCAAGCGCGCGGATGTTTATTGGTTTGTTCATGTTGATCGCACCAACGAGCCATACACCAAAGAGTATGAAGTGGATGAGGTGGAAAATGATTTGATTATTAAAGTTAATATTCGTTTGGGATTCCGTGTTCCAGCTAAGGTGAATAATTTCTTTAAGTGTATTTTGGATGACATGGTCAAAAGAAACACTTATGATATTTCAAAGAAGCCAGAACCCTATCAAGATTACAACTCCAACTTGGATGTGAAGTTTGTTGTATTGGAGAAGTATTTGTCAGCAGACAATGATTTGAGCGTGAAAGAGAACTTTGTTACTTCTGGCTACGAGTGGCTGAAGGAGCAGGGCTTGAGCGATATCGATGCATGGGGATTGGAAGAAGCCGATACTGTTTTGGAGAAGGTGCCATTGGTTGTTAAACCTTCTAAGAAGATAGAGTTGGTTTGTGTGACCAAGTGAGAGAGATGAAGATATGAAGAGATGAGGGGATGAAGAGATGAGGTAGCGAGAGCATGTAATGCGATTCGCTATGAAGGAATAGGTTGATTATTGGTTTTTACTTTCTCTTTCTAAAGAATTTCGCCAGCTCCGGAGGAGCGATATGGTTATAGAAACTTAGGTTACAGATTGGATTGAAGCTTCAGCGGAGCGACATCATTTTCGTTTTGAATCAGTTGTATTATTGTGCTACTTTTTGCTTGATCAAAAAGTAGCCAAAAAATCAAGTCGTAACGAAACCGTTTCGGGGAAATCGGTGAGGGATGGGAGCGACATCCTTTTGAAAAGAGCCAGAGGTGAAGGCCGAAGGCCAGCGCCGAAGGCGAATGACAAAAGATACAGCGGACAGCCCGACCCACCCGAACATCGTGAGGGTGGGGCACCGCAAATTCATCTAGTTGTTTTCTTCCGTGAGCAATTTCATCTTGGCCTTGATGTCTTCAATTTCGGTCAAGTTGAGTTTGATTTTTTTCTCTATTTCCTTTCTCATAGATTCTGCACCTTTACCAGTGAAGATACCCATGTTGTTTTCATATTGTTTGTTTTGGATAACCAATCGATCAATTTTATCTTGAAGAATGGATTTCTCTCTCTTTAAACCGTTGGGATTTCCTTGTGATTTGATGTTTTGAACGCGACTCTTGTAGTGCGTGATTTCTTTCTCTTGTCTGTTGGCATTAACACCACCATAAAGTTTATCCAATGCGTCGTTATAGCGCTTGCTCACCTCAGCCATGTTGTCTTTTGGGATGTGACCAACACCTCTCCATCTTTCAGAAAACTCTTTTAAGAATCCCAAATCTTGGCCTTTGTTTCCTGATAATTCGTATTGTTCAATTTCTTCCAACAAGGTTGTCTTTAAACGCAAATTTTCTTCTTGTTGTCCAGCCATGTCTCCAAAGTGCTCTTTCTTTTTAGCAAAGAAGGCATCGCAAGATGAGCGGAATTTTTGCCACAACTTGTTTTCCTCTTTGGGATCCGCATTGCCAACAGCTTTCCATGACTCTTGCAATTGCTTTAGCGTCTCAGTGGTTTTTTTCCATTCTGTGCTATCTACCAATGCTTTGGCTTTGGCGATAATCTCTTCCTTTTTCTTTTGGTTTTCTCTTTGAACCGCTTTGCGCTCTTCGAAATAATTTTTTCTTTTTTCAAAGAAAGCATCGCACAATCCGCGGAATTCTAACCAAGTATCTTCATTGTCTTTTTTGCGAGTCCAACCGATGGTTTTCCAGTCGTCTTGCAACTTGATGATTTCATCAGTCCATTTGTTCCAGGCATTGGGTTGCGTGAAATCCATGGCCAAGATTTCTTTGGTTTTCTCGATTAGTGCTTTTTTGGCAGCCAAATGTGCATCCGCTTCTTGCTGAACGGCATCGTAGTGTGCTTGGATTTTGTTTTGGGCCTCTCTTAGGATTCCGAAGAAAGTATCACCCGTTTCTTTGAAGGTTTCTCTGGGAGATGGACCTACTTCAATGAATTCTCTCTGTAATTTCTTGACCAATATCTCAAGATCCTTGATGCTCTCGACAGTCTCTAAAGCCTTGGCATCTTCAATCAGTTCTTCTTTTCTGCGTTGATTGACTTTTAAGTCATGCGCTTGAAGCTCCTTGTAAATATTGATGTTGTAGAAAAAAGCGTGATTAAGGCTCTGCCATTTCTCTTGAATTTCAGGGTATTTGTCACCAGGAACATCACCAATGGCATCCCATCTTTCACGAATTCCTTTGTGCCATTCAAATGCCTTTCCTACGTTCTCTTCTTCTTGAATGAGTTTTTGAAAATCATCCAGAACTGCTTTTTTCTGTTCGTAGTTTTTTTGGCGTTCCGCAGCCAATTTTTTACCAGCCTCTTCGATGCGGTCTTCATATACTTTGCACAACTCCTGAAACTTGGTTTCGAGTTCGTGTGGGATGTAAATGAATTCCACGTGCTCTTCTGGTTCGGAAGCTTTGAATGCTTCCAATTGCAATTGGCGTTCTTTGATGGTTTCTGACTTCCATTGTTTGCGAATGCCGCTTACAGTGTCACGCACAGTCATGATTTCTTCATTCTGCAATGCAGCTGTAAGTTGTTCTATCAATTCTACTTTCATCACTTTTTTCTAAGTTGGACAAAAATAGCAAAGTAGCGCCATAAATTTGTTTTTTTTACGATGACAGATAAGGTTCAAGAAAAAGGGATTTATTGGCTTAAAATAAAGGCCTATTGTGATCGTGCTGAGCGCTGTCATCAGGATGTTCAGCAAAAATTGATGCGCTGGGAAGTACCCCATTTTTTGGCGCAAGGATGGATTTCAGAATTGATTTCAGAGAATTTGCTCAATGAGGAGAGATACGCTAGGGCATACGTACATGACCATGTTGCTTTTCGCCAATGGGGAGCCTCCAAAATAAAACAAGGTTTGCGGAGGAAGGGGATTTCAAAGCCATTGATTGATGCGGTTTTGAGAGATTTACCCATGGAAGATGAAGAGGAGCAAGCCTTGATTGCAGGCAAGCGGAAATGGAAACAGATTGGACACAAGGGTGTAAAAAACCAACAGCGGATGAAGTTGATGCGTCACCTTTATTCCAAAGGGTTTGGAATGTCTATTTTGGAAAAAGTTATTCCGTTGATTGTCCAGGAAACGGATGAATAAACCAAACGCCTTGGGTGTGTTGTTCTATTCTGCACCAATTGGCCACTTCAATTCCCAAGATAGCTGCGATTTTATTGTTGCTTTCTAGGACAACAATTTTGGATTTCAATGCAGCAGCAATTCCTTTTTGGTTGAGATAATCAGAAACAAGAACATGTCCCGTCATTCCAAAGGGCTGAAACTTTTCGCCATTGCGCCAGGGTCTGATTATACAAGGAAATTCAATTTTACTTAAATCCAATTGAAGATGTGTTTTATTACCATACCATGCAGGATTGGGTAAGTTGATTTTTTTTCCTTGCCATGCACAGAGATCCAAGAAGAACGGGCTGTGAATTTCATAGGTTTCAGGAACCTCTTGGTTGAGCAAGCTCACTTTGAATGTATTGTTTTCTTTCCAAAGGATATGGCTTGGACTCTCTATTTTTTTACCATTCTCCATCCCTTCCCAATTGGAAATGGCGGTGATTTTATCTGGACTGAATCCCAAGGGTGTGAGCCAATGAAACAAGGGCGTTGAAAGTGGTAAAAAGGATGGTGTTTTTTTACAATCAAAAGTTTGAATGTCATTGTTATTTGTTACAACTTCATTCAAGAAAGTGTGCATGAGATAATAGTTCCATGCTTCTTTGTCAGATCTGCGTTGATTGAATTCAACAATGGCCTCATCACTGATTCCAAATCGCTGATTGATTTCAGGAATGATTTGGTGTCTTAAAAAGTTTCGGTTGTATTTGATCGACAGGTTGGATTCATCTTCTCTGAATGCCATATTCCTTGTCTTCACCTCCTCATCAATGATGGTTTTTGGGGTGTAGAGCAACGGTCTGAAGTACGGTGGAATCCAAGGCAACATTCCAGAGTTTCCCTCTATCTGAAAACGCAATAGCTTGAGCCAATGGGTCTCCCAAAGGTCATTGACATGATGGGCCAGTATGATGGCTGATGCTTTTTCCTGATGAAGAAGCACTTCAAAATAATCTCTTCTTTTTGATCTTGCCCAAGCTTGAATGTTTTTTTCGTTTTCTGTATATTGTACTTTGATACAATGAACAATTACATTGTGCTCTTGCCCCCATGCTTCGATGAAGGCTTGGTCTTTATCGCTTTCCTCGCCTCTTAATTGGTAATTGACATGGGCAATATGGAAGGGGATATGAGCTTCCAGCATGAGATTGGCCAGCAGCATGCTGTCTTTTCCTCCGCTAACACCGAGAATAAATCGGCTTCCCTCTCGAAAGAAAGAATTGAAATTGGATTTTATTTCTTGGACCAGATTCACTTTCGCTTAGGGATTGATTAAACTTTGTGCTTTCAACCAACATTCTTGGTATTCTTCTTTGAAGTTGGAGTGCAAGGTAATGGCTCCTCCGATACCAATAGAAGCTTGTTGCGTATTTCTGTTCCAATAAATGCTCCTTATGATCACGTTGAAATCAAAATCTCCGTTGGGTAAGATGATGCCCAGCGTTCCGCTGTACCATCCTCTAGGGTTGGTTTCCAACTCATGCATGGAGTTCACTGCATTTTTCTTGGGCACACCTGTCATGGAACCCATTGGGAACATTGCGGCCATGATGGATGTGAAGTTGATGCTAGGTTTGGTTTGACATTGGACTGTAGATACGAGGTGGTGCAGTTTTGGGAAGGAATAAATGTGTGCTAGTTCAGTAACTTTTACACTTCCCTTCTGAGCAATTTTGCTGAGATCATTTCTAACCAAATCAACAATCATGGTGTTCTCCGTATTGTCTTTTACGGAATGGGTTAAGTGATTTTTTAAAACTTGATCTTCTTCTGGTTTATCGCCCTTTTTGATGGTTCCTTTGATGGGCTGGGAGATCAAGGTTTCACCTTTTTTTTGAATGAACCGTTCCGGCGAAAGACACATCAGGTGATGTTCTTTCCATTGGACATAGGCGGCATGAGGAGCTGGAGTGGATTGAAACAATTTCAGCCAATGCTGATAGGGATTCAGTTCTGAGACCTCAGCTATGAGTTGCGTACAATAGTTGGTTTCATAGTAATCACCACGCATCAAATGCGCTTTGATCGTATTTAGTTTTTGGTAATAAGATTCTTCATTTTCAACAGGAATGAACGGAAGAGATTGTAGTTTGTGATTTTCGATGCTGCTTTCATTTTCCGCGAACCATTCTATGGATTTGGGAACAACAAAAAGCAGAGCTGGTTGTATTGGGTTGTTTTTTAGTTCAACACCCAAATGCTGAAATCCGGCCTCATAACTGAGCAAAGAAAAAATGCAGTTGCCTTTCTCTTGGTCCAGCCAAGATTGTGCTTTTTCCCACCCATCAGCTGATAAAGGAAAGGTTAGGACAAACTCAGATTGAATGCCCCAAGCTTTGCAGCCATTGCCTCTTTCCGCAGAGGCCGGTAGGTGTATGAAGAAATCTTCCATGATAACAAAAACCCGCCTATTGGCGGGCTTTTAAAATCTAATTTCGAATATTAGTCGCGGCTATTGCCAAAAATGCGCAATAGGTACAAAAACAGATTGATGAAATCCAAGTACAAACTCAATGCACCCATCACAGCCAATTTAGAAGCTGCGGCTGTTCCATATTCAACTCCCATTCCAATTCTTTTGAGGCGCTGGACATCATAAGCAGTAAGACCGGTGAAGACCAAAACGCCCACGCAGCTGATGATATAATCCAACTGCTCACTGTGCATGAACCAATTCACCAATGAAGCGATGATCATACCGAATAGTGCCATCATAAGGAATGTTCCCATTTTGGTTAAATCCGTTTGAGTGGTGTAGCCCAAAACTGCCATGGTTCCAAATAGACCCGCGGTGATGAAAAACACTTTTGTGATGGCTCCCAATGAGTACACCAAGAATATGGTGGACAAACTCATACCCATCACAACAGCAAATGCTGCAAAGGTTACGGTCAATGCCATTGGGCTTAACTTGTTAAAGCCAAAGTTCATGACTAGGATAAAAATGAAAGGGGCAAACATCAATGCGTAAACCATCAACGTGCCGCCGCCTTGCAACATGGACAACATGGTTTCTGAAAATTGAAAAGCGGTAATTCCCGAAATGATCAATGCCAAAGACATCAGACCAAATACGCGGTTCATGAAAGCTTTTACACTGGATGAACTTACTTCATCGATAGAGAAATCTCGTTGAAAATCTGGTGTATTCATATTACTTCAATTTGTTTGCGATCAAATGTATAAATTCTTTTCGACTTTTATCATCTTCTAGGAAGGCTCCGCTGAATGCAGAGGTGGTTGTTAACGAATTTTGTTTATTTACGCCTCTCATTTGCATGCACAAGTGCTGACATTCCATTACTACAGCAACTCCCAGTGGTTTCAACGTTTCTTGAATGCAATCGCGAATCTCAATGGTCAATCGTTCTTGAACCTGAAGTCTTCTTGAGTAAACATCTACCACGCGTGGAATTTTACTCAAGCCCACAATGGTGCCATTGGGGATATAAGCGATGTGCGCTTTTCCAAAGAAAGGTAACAAGTGGTGCTCGCACAATGAATATACTTCAATGTCTTTGACCAATACCATTTCTGAATACGATTCAGCGAACAAGGCTGATTCTAAAACTTCTTTGGCATCTTGGTGGTATCCTTGGGTCAGAAATTCATAGGCTTTGGAAACGCGCTCAGGTGTTTTTAGCAAGCCCTCTCTGTTGGGATCTTCACCAATGTTTTCAAGGATGGTTCTAACCGCAGATTCAATGTTATTCTCCGCCATAGTATTCCACGAAATTGTTTTCTGTTTCGTAAAGTTTGACACAGTGCAATTGGCATCCTGCCTCCTTGATCTCTTGCTCAATTCTTTCCCAAATAACGACAGCTAGATTTTCAGTAGAGGTTTTAATGCCCGCCATCCATGGAATATCCAAGTTCAAATTTCTGTGATCGATAACATCGGTTACCTTGGATTTAATGATGGTGCTGAGTACTTTAAGATCCATGCAAAAACCAGTCTCTTCTTTGAGCGCACCTTTGATAGTAACAAACAACTCATAGTTGTGTCCATGCCAATTGGGATTGGAACATTTTCCAAAGACTTCTAAATTTTTCTCTGCACTCCATTCCTCGTGCCACAGTTTGTGTGCCGCGTTGAATCTTTCTCTTCTGGTGACGTAAACAATTTTTGACATGCTAGTAAATTTTCAAGTTTTGTAATAAATAATTTTGAACGTAATCGGTTACCCCTTCTTCCAAGGTATGGAAGGCATGAGGGTAACCGGCTTCTTTCAATTTGCTCATATTGGCTTCAGTGAAATATTGGTATTTGTCTCTGATGTCAATGGGGGTGTCGACAAAAGAAATGTTTTCTTCTTTGCCCATGGCTTTGAAAGTGTTTTTGGTCAAGTCCAAAAA
>JBEISW010000116.1:0-6827 GCA_040375215.1 Crocinitomicaceae bacterium
CCTGTCCACTGCAAACTTTGGTTGGCTGTCTTGGCCCAAGGTGAATCGGGATAACGCTCGATTGTTGCTCGGTAATATTTCTCCGCTTGCTGAGGCTGATTTAAAAATTCATCGTATTGATAACCGACCAAATAGGTAGCGTAATCTTTTTTGGATGCGTTGGGATGCTCCACGTAATTCATTAAAAATTGAACGGCTTGCTGGTACTTTCCGATGCTTGAGGACAATTGAGCGGCATCCAACAGATAAACCGCAGACAATGAATCTTGTCTGTATTTATTAGAATATTCTGTCAAACGCTTCAGCAACTCTTCGCTCTTCGCCAAATCAATGGGTTGGTTGTTCTGATAAACTTCCTTTGACAATTGAGATATCTGATTGCTCAATTTCATTTGTTCCTCCCCACGTCCCTGTGAAGACGGATTGCATGCTAACCACAAGGCCATCATGAAAAGAAGAACCAATAGATAACACTTACAACGCATCATGGAATTTCATTCTATAATTGACATTAACATTTCCCTTTGCAATGTTGTTCAACTTACTCTTTAGCAAAGTTCTTTTCATTGGACTCACGCGGTCTGAGATGAGTATACCTTCCAAGTGGTCATACTCATGTTGCACTACACGTGCAGGAAAGCCATCCAATTCCTCTTCATACAAATCCCAATTTTCATCGTAATACTCAATCTTAACGATGGGCTTGCGGTAAATCTCTAAACGCATGTGCGGAAGGCTCAAACAACCCTCTTCCATGGACCACTCCTCACCTTCCTCCTCGTAAATAATGGGATTGATAAAAACCCTTTTAAAATCTTTACAATCCGGATCAGCATCTTCACCCTCTCCATATTGAGAAACATCAACAACAAAAAGCCTAATGGGCAAACCAACTTGGGGAGCTGCTAAACCCACACCTGGAGCCTTGTGCATGGTCTCAAACATGTTCTTCACTAGTTCTTGCAACTGAGGATAGTTCTTATCAATATCCGCTGCCTTCTTTTTTAGAACAGGGTCTCCGTAGGCTACTATGGGTAAAATCATGAGACAAAAATAAGATGTAATGCCATCAATGATACGAAAATGGCTGAAATACTATACCGAATGAATGAACGACATTGGATGGATTAAAATTAGACCACGAATAATTGAATTCCCATCGCTTGGTGGTAAATCCCAATCCCATAGACATTCCAACCAAACCTGGCGCACTCTCAATTTGAAGGGTCTTTCTTCTCTCATAGTTGAACCCCGTGTAAAGGCGCAATTGACCGAACTGCCACTCCATGGCAGTATGCACATGCCGCATGGCGTTGTCACCCCAAATCCAGCGCTGTTCCGTAATGGTCTCTCCAGTAATGGGATCTATTGTCTGGTTCAACTTTTTCTCTTCATCAGACAGAACATCCCATTGCTGCAATCCATAAAGGGTAAATAAAAATCGAAATGGAGCATTTTTAGGTTTCTTGGTCAAACCCAACTGAATGTCAAAAGGACTTTTCTGATCATCGCCATAGACCATTCCCATTCCTTTAAACAGCAAGGATGCTGACCATGACGATTGGGGCTCTTTGTAATAAAAGCCAACATCCATCAAAGTCGCCGTTAAACTATTTTGGGGCATTTGCACAACAGCTTGTTGCAGTGAAGCTCCCATTTGCAAGCTGGAGTCTATTTGATAACTGGCAACTCCTTTCAATGAAAAATCCGAAGCGGACCAGGTTCCCAATATGTTTCCATTGGAATCATAAGTTTCATTTTTGCCATAGCCCAAATACTTGAATCCCATTCCCCAGACAAACTTGCCTTTTTGTCCAAAACCATAAGCCAATTCTGTGGCATTGGTTTTCCCAATGTATCTGGTATACCCCAACGCCAATTTGCCTTTTGATAGCGTATCCAAAAGGGCTGGATTGTACAAATACATCGCGCTTTGAGTCTCCTTATAGGCTCCAGAATAGCCACCCAAACCTATCACTGCGGACTGGAATCCCAATTGAGAGGACTGAAAACTACTCTCTCCTGCACCATTTTGAGCAAAAGTTCTGGTTGTACAAAACAACAACAAAGCCATTCCTATTTGCCTAGAAATCTTCATCTCCAATCAACGATTAAAGCTCTGTATTATTGCCACGATTTTTTGGTTACTTTTTCCTTGAGCAAAGCGATATCCAAAACCTCAAACATTTCATTGACGAAGTGAAACTTCAACCCCCTGAGGTATCTTTCATTGATCTCTTCAATGTCTTTCCTGTTCTTTTCACACAAGATGATTTCTTTGATACCCGCTCTTTTGGCTGCCAGAATTTTTTCTTTGATTCCACCAACTGGCAAAACCCTACCCCGCAAAGTAATTTCTCCTGTCATGGCCAAAAACTTTTTCACCTTGCGCTGTGTGAATGCAGAGGCCATAGCGGTAAGCATTGTGATACCCGCGCTGGGACCATCCTTGGGCACAGCTCCTTGCGGCACATGCAGGTGAATGTTGGCAGCGTCAAAATCTTTGATTTCTGCTCCAATCAATTCAGCGTTGGCCTTTAGATATTCCAATGCAATCACTGCCGATTCTTTCATCACATCACCCAAATTACCTGTCAATGTCAACTTTCCTTTTCCTGGCGTTAGGCTGGTTTCGATGAAAAGAATATCACCACCTGTTGGTGTCCAAGCCAAACCTGTCACTACGCCAGGCACATCATTGTCCGTGTATCGATCCTTTTCATAGCTAGGGCCCAACACCAGAATGACATCTTCTCTTTTCAACACTTTTGAATACTTCTCCTCCAATGCAATCTGCTTGGCGCGATTGCGAATCAATTTTCCAATCCTTTTTTCCAAAGATCTTACTCCACTTTCATTGGTATATTCTTCCACCAACATCGTCAATATTTCATCCGGAAACTGAATCTTGGATTCTGTGATTCCATTCTCTTTTAACTGTTTGGGAAGCAAATGCCTTTTGGCAATTTCTAGCTTCTCCTCCACCGTGTAACCTGAAACTTCTATGATTTCTAAACGGTCACGCAAGGCCGGTTGAATGGATGACAAGCTATTGCAAGTCGCAATAAACATCACCTTGGACAAGTCATAATCCAATTCAACATAGTTGTCATAAAATGCACTATTTTGCTCTGGATCCAACACTTCCAACAAGGCACTGCTGGGATCACCGTGCACACCTTGACCTACTTTATCTATTTCATCTAAGACAAAAAGCGGATTGCCTGTTCCTGATTTTTTCAAACTCTGCAAAATACGCCCCGGCATCGCTCCAATGTAAGTTTTGCGGTGACCTCTGATCTCTGCTTCATCGTGCAAACCGCCCAATGCCATGCGCACATACTTCCTACCCAATGCTTCTGCTATGGATTTGCCCAATGAAGTTTTACCCACTCCGGGAGGTCCATAAAGACATATGATAGGAGACTTCATATCGCCCTTGATTTTAAGTACAGCCAAGTGTTCTATGATTCGCTCTTTCACTTTTTCCATTCCAAAGTGATCACGATCCAAAACTTCTTTGGCATGTTTTAAATCAAAATTATCATCTGAATACTCTTCCCATGGCAAATCCAAAAGAAGATCTATGTAATTGGCCTGAACGCTGAACTCTCCAGCTTGAGGATTCATCCGTTCCAACTTTCCCAACTCCTTGAAAAAAACTTTTGCTACAGGCTCTGGCCATTTTTTATCAACGGCCCTAGCGCGTTTTTCTTCTATTTCTTCCTTCAACGGATTGGCACCCAACTCATCTTGAATTTGGCGCATTTGCTGTTGCAAAAAATATTCGCGCTGCTGCTTGGAGATATCGGTATGAACTTTCTTGTGAATCTCATTCTTCATCTCCAACATTTGAATCTCCTTGGCCAAATGTTCCATTACCATCTGCGCTCTTTCTCTCAAATCCGCCACGGCCAATAGCGCTTGTTTTTGCTCCACATTGGCCTTCATATTGGAGGATATGAAATTGGTTAAAAAACTCAATCCGCCAATATTCTTGATGGCCACCGATGCTTCCGTTGGAATCTCTGGAGAAAATTGAATCACCTTGAGCGCTTGCTCTTTGATGGACTCAAACAAAGCTTGTTGTTCCTTAGATGCATCGTCTCTGTTCACTTCCGGAAACTCCTGCACTTGCGCTTTGAAATAAGGATCCATGGCAACCATCCCTTGAATTTCAAAACGCTTCTTTCCTTGCAAAATGACCGTGGTATTTCCATCGGGCATTTTCAACATTTTGATAATGGTGGCCTGTGTTCCTATTCTATAGAGGTCATCAAAACCTGGCTCATCAATGTCTGGATTGATTTGCGCAACGACACCAATTGTCTTTTTTCCTTTGTTGGCATCTTGAATAAGGCGAATGCTCTTGTCTCTGCCCACAGTAATGGGTATAACAACTCCTGGAAAAAGAACAGTATTTCGCAATGGCAAAATGGGAAGTACCGCAGGGGTTTCTTCCTTGTCCATAGCATCTTCATCCTCTGCGGTGATCAATGGGATGTACTCATGATCCGCCATGTCTTCTGGTAATAAATTAAAAAATGATTCTTCCATACCCACAATTTTCTTTTGGCCCAATGTCAACAGCAATGCCAATATTGACCTACTGCCTTTGTGGCCCACTTTTATTTCCTATAACCAAATTGACGATGTATCTCTGACAAAACATGCCACTCCCTGTCAGACAATTCCAAACCTCTTCTTTTCTTGACAGCACGGATGGTTTCAATGCCCTTGTCAAAATCATAGGGTTCTAAATCTTCCGACCCTCCCCATGAGAATGAAGGGATGTGTTTGTTTGGAAAGCCGCTACCAAAAATATTGGCAGCAATGCCAACAACAGTTCCAGTATTGAACATGGTGTTGATCCCGCATTTGCTATGATCTCCCATCACGATGCCACAAAATGTCAAACCTGTATTCTCTTCTTTTCCTGTGGTGTATGAATATTGCTTCACCAAACTGTAGTTGTTCTTCAAGTTGGAGCAATTGCTGTCTGCCCCAAAATTGCACCATTCACCAACCACCGCGTTCCCAAGAAACCCGTCATGTGCCTTATTGCTGAAACCCAAAAACAACACATTGGAAACTTCACCGCCTACTTTGCATTCAGGGCCAATGGCTGTTGGTCCATACACTTTGGTTCCCATTTTCAATGTTGCCTTTTTGCCAAGATAAAAAGGCCCTCTCACCATACTACCTTCCATCACTTCAGCTTGTTCATCAATAATGATAGGACCTTCTGCACAGTTTAAAATTGAGCCAGGCTGAATCTTAGCATTTTTAGCAATCATCAACTGTGATGAATCACCAATGATGGTAACGCCTGCCGGCACATCGTGGTGAAAGTCATTGGAGTTCACATTATCAAAGTCACCAACTATAATTTCTCCTAACGATGAAAAGAGATCTGAAAGTTGTTTCAATTTTACAAAAGGAACAATGCATTGAAGAGCTTCATTGGCTTCATTCAATTGCGAATGAAAAGCTAGAAGTTCATTCCCTTGAACCAAAGATTGGCCGGGAAGAAGATTAATGATGCTATCAACCAATGCAGGATTAGGGACAATATTGCCCAAAATCCAAACCCCTGAACGCTCTGCGCTCAATCCCAAATATTCACGATCACTATGCAACGCGACCTCTTCAAAGAATTGGGCCCATTTCTCTTGTATGGTTTGTTTACCCCAGCGGATTTCAGCCACATGGCGGGTCATAGCTATTGGAAATAAATCAGCTATATCGTTGTTCTCAAACAAAGTTATTTTCATTCTACTCCTAAGGAAAAGATTTTGTTTTTACTTTTCTGTTGCAAAATAAGCAAGGAATTGAACAAATCAGGAGATTGAGTGGTTTATGAAAGAAAATAACGTTGTGAGAGAACAGGTTTTTACCATCAAAGAATTGGAGAGTTTTACTGGAATAAAAGCTCACACCATCAGAATCTGGGAACAGCGGTATAATTTGCTGAATCCGGACCGCACCGATACCAACATCAGAAGGTATACGGACAATGACTTAAAAAGGCTTCTCAATATCGCGCTCCTCATTGGACTGGGCCATAAGATTTCCAACATCGCCAAGATGACTGAGCAGGAAGTCAGAGATGTCATTCTAAAAGCCAACGACAAAGACAACGGTCCAGAAAACCACCACCAACATGTACTTAAAATTGCCATGTTGAATTATGATGAAAATCTATTCAGCAGTGTCGTGGACAGCTACATCGAGGCCAAGGGTTTGTCCTCAACCTTTGTAGAGGTAATCCTTCCATTCCTTCATGAAATCGGCGTAATGTGGCAGGCAGATGCCATTTGCCCTGCGCAAGAGCATTTTATATCTTGTCTTATTCGACAAAAATTGTTTCATCAAATTGAGAATCTGAAGGGTTCACCGGTGACCAAAGAACGGTGTCTTGTATTGTTTTTGCCTGAATTGGAGATTCATGAAATATCACTGATCATGATTCAACATATTTTCAAATCCAACGGATACAAAACCATTTTCTTGGGACAGAGCGTTCCATTGGAGGATTTGATTCAAGTCCATCAGCGCTTGGGTGAAGTGGATTTCATTTCCATACTCACCACCAATCCTCTCCCATTGTTAATGCCTGATTACTTGAAGAAAATATCCAAGCATTTTACGGATAGCGGATGTCACTTCCACTTTACTGGAGTGCTCACCAAAGGAATGAAATCACCCGATTTCCAATTGGTATCCTTTTATCCCGGGGTTGAGCAACTCATTGCCAACTTTGTTTCTTAATACAATATTACAGGAAATAAAAAAGGGGCAATAGCCCCTTTTTTGTATTCAATATC
>JBEISW010000357.1:0-1918 GCA_040375215.1 Crocinitomicaceae bacterium
AGGGAATTGATTGCCTGGTTTTTTAATGATGATGCCTACATGAGTGATTCTCCCCTCCGTGTTGTCAAAAAAAGCAACATCGCCGTTTTGAGTTTCTTCAATAAATGAAATCACTTCTCCGCATTCCGCCTGCTGGTAGGCATCTCTTGGGATATTTTTACCCATAAGTCTAAAAACCAATTGGGTAAACCCAGAGCAATCGATACCAGCATGTGTTCTTCCTCCCCATAAGTATGGAGTTCCCAAAAAAGATTCCGCGCATTCTGCTATATCTGACCAGGGTTGATATTCTGTTGCAAAGTCTAAAAGGGATCCTGCAGGATAAAAGCGTTGTTGACGAAAAACTGGAAAGGGCAGGGGAGATCTATTGTTGCCTTGAACCTCTTCTAAACCCAATTGTTTGTTGTCAATAAACCCTTCATAACCATCAATTGTGTTCTTGACTTTGCTCCATTTTTCGTGAGATTCTACAATTGAAAACGTTTCACCAAAAAGAATCTGGCTGATCAATTCACTTTTGTCTGAAGGCTCGGCGCGCATCGGAACAACGCTTAAAGTGCAAACATGATTCATACAGCGAAAATATAAACTTTGAGATTCGTTAACAGACAAAAAATAGTTGTAAATCAATAAAAAACGTATATTTGACTAAATCTTTCAATCATGTGGAGAGAAATTGACAACAAATTGGTCCGAGAATTCAGATTCAAGGACTTTCAAGAGGCGTTCACATTCATGACGCGTGTAGCCTTGATTGCTGAGCGCATGGACCACCATCCCAATTGGTTCAATGCATACAATTACGTAAGAATAGAATTGTCCACCACAGAAGGTTCTGAAATGGTCACAGACCGAGACAGAAAGATGTCTCACGCCATCGATGCTATTTTAGAATAAAAAAAATTTGGATTTGTAAAATCATTGTCTATATTTGCACTCTCAAAAAAAACAATCATGTTAATTATACCCGTTAAAGAAGGCGAAAGCATCGATAGAGCACTTAAGAAGTTCAAAAAGAAATTTGAAAAGACTGGTGTTGTGAAAGAATTAAGAGCTCGTCAGCAGTACACCAAGTTCAGTGTAAAGCGCAGAGATGAAATCAAGCACGCCGTTTATGTAGCTAAAATGAAATCTGAGGAACTATAGTTCTTGAAAAGTATTATATTTGAGGGTAGGCTATTGCTTACCCTTTTTTTTTATGCAAATATCCGAGTTTCAGCAATATCTAGAAGTTGAGCGACATCAATCGCCACATACCGTGGAAGCGTATGTCAGGGATTTGAGGCAATTTGAAAAGTTTCTGCAGGGTCGAGAGCATTCGGATGCGGATGTTGACATTAAAACTTCGCTTGTCCGTCAATGGATTGCTCAACTCATGGATCAAGAAATCGAGGTTTCCAGTTTGCACCGGAAATTGGCCAGTCTCAGTGGGTATTTTCGTTATGCCAATAAAAGAGGGTGGGTGGAACACAATCCTGTAAAAGGAATCAAGAAACCCAAGTTAAAGAAGCGATTACCCGAATATTTGGAACAACAACAAACGGAGCAGTTCTATGCAACTTCCCATTTGGAGAATTGGAAAGATTACACCGCGCAATTGATTGTGCAATTTTTGTATGAAACAGGATTGCGGAGAGCAGAATTGATAGGTTTAAAGAACAACGATGTAGACCGATTCCATGGACAAATTAGGGTTTTGGGAAAGCGAAACAAAATGCGCATCGTTCCAATAAATCAGGATTTGATGAAACGGGTGAATGTATACTGCGAAGCAAAAAAACTCCATTTTGCAGATGTAAATATACAGCAATGGAACCAAGATTATTTGTTTTTAGGAATGGATGGCGAACCACTTACTCCTGGGAAAATTTACCCTTTGGTCAGAGGAATATTGTCACCCATTACAACCAAGAAAAAG
>JBEISW010000192.1:0-4548 GCA_040375215.1 Crocinitomicaceae bacterium
AACACTACCTTCTCTAGATTTAGAAATCTTTGAAAAATTCAGTTGAGCAATTCTTCTTCAATGCAAAGAAGCCCGCTTATTTCTGAAATTTCTTCGGATGCAGTTTTTTTTTTCATTCGCTATTCAATTTACTTTCCATTATTCTCTGAAATTTCAAGAATTCAGGATAATAAGATTCTGAAATGCGTTTGAAAATATCGTTGGCAACTTCCTCATCGTAAGTATGAGATGTGCTGTTTCTGCTGGCAATCATCTCCATCCACACATGCCCGTTTTCAAGGAGCTGGAGTTGCAGTGCCTCTCGAGTGGCATCTCTACTTCCTCCAATTGTGGAATTACCCTGATAATATGCATAATCTTTCATGACGTTCCAGGCAAGTTCATGGGTGTATTCAAACCGCTGAATAATACCTTCCTTAACTACCTCTTGTGTGATGATAGCCAATTCCCCTGGATCTTGAGTTTGCGCTCGCTTGCTGGAAACCAAAAGCATGGCTTGGCTCAGTTTTTCCAAAGCTTTATTGAAATTCGAAAATCTTTGCTGCCAGCGTAATTCCTGATCCATGGATTGAATGTTTTGCCTTGTAAAGTTTGTTCTGCGAATATAAGCTTATTCTGTTTTGACTTAGCCTTGTCAGAAGGGCAAATGGATTTCTTGAATGGCTTGTCACTCTGAAATGAACTTTATCGGATTTAATTTGTTTAACACGCATGCTCAAAACTATCATTTTTACCTTTCTAATTCTTGCTTCAATCTCTGGATGGTCTCAGACCGGAAAAATCTTCGGTAGGGTTACTGATCAAGTTTCTGGAGAACCCATTGTATTTGCTCCTGTAGCGATTCAAGGAACTGCATTTGGTGCTCTTTCCAATGATTCTGGTTATTACGAAATCAATAACCTGAAGCCGGGGTTGTACAATGTCGAATGTACTTTTTTGGGTTACAGAAAATTTATTCAATTTGAAGTCGAGGTTACCAACGCTAGGTCTGCTTTTTTAAACATTGCCCTCAGTCCGGAGGTGAAAGAAGGTAAAACCCTTGAAATCGTTGGGTCCAATATTACCAATCGCGATGAATCTCCAATCTCTGTTCGCAGCATTGGCGCCAATGAAATCAAAAGAAATCCGGGAGGTAACCGAGACATTTCCCGAGCCATACGCAGCCTTCCCGGTGTGGCGGCTATTCCCTCTTTCCGAAATGACATCATCATTCGTGGTGGTGCTTCTTCAGAAAATCGATTTTACATCGATGGTATCGAAACACCCAATATCAATCACTTTGCAACGCAAGGAGCCAGCGGCGGCCCTGTTGGAATGATCAATGTTGATTTGATCAGCAAGGTTCAATTCTATTCTGGAGCATTTCCCGCTTTGCGCGGCAACGCATTGAGTTCTGTTTTTGAATTCGATTTCAAAGAAGCACGTAAGGACAAAGCTACCGTAAATGCTGTTTTGGGGACCAGTGATTTGGGGGTTACTTGGGAAACACCAACGGGTAAGAACTCAGGTTTAGTACTCTCTGCAAGGAGAAGTTATTTGCAGGGTTTATTCAGTATTTTGGGTTTGCCTTTTCTTCCGATATACAATGATATCAATGCCAAGTGGAAGTGGGACATTGACAAAAAGAACAAATTGACTTTTATCGCCATAGGGGCTTATGATCAATTTGAATTGAATTTGAAAGCGGCTGAGGACTCAGCTTCCGATAGTTTTTTAGAGAACAAATACATCCTGGATTATTTGGGGATTTTTGAGCAATGGAGCTATACCACGGGAATAAAATATGACCACTTAATGGACAATGGTAATTGGACAGTTGTGTTGTCCAGAAATCAATTGCAAAACGACAATTACAAGCATTATAACAACGACGAATCCTTGCCCAAAAAATATGACTACCGTTCCAATGAATCTGAAAACAAGTTGCGGGTTGAAAGGAAAATCTTTGGAGACAAAGGATGGAAGGTAAGCTACGGTATAGGTGGTGAATGGGCTCAATACCGCAACAATAGTTTTACGCAGGTATACTTATTAGCTCAAGATTCTTTGGTCAATTTGGTTAACAATACCAAAGCTGGTCTTTTCAAATACGGTGGTTTTGCTCAGGTGAGCAAAGTGATGCTGGAGAACAAATTGGTATTGTCTTATGGTTCAAGAATAGATGGTAACAATTGGGGCCAGAACATGAAGAATCCTTTGGAGCAATTCAGCCCACGTTTTAGTCTTCGTTATAGTTTCGCTCCGCAATGGACCTTGAATGCCAACACTGGTATTTACTACCAACTTCCAGCCTACACAGCATTAGCCTACATGAATAACGCGGGTCAATATGCCAATAAAAACATCCGATACATTCAAAACAAGCAATGGGTGGCAGGAGTGGAATATGATTGGCAAAAAAGGAATTCTGTAATTACAGTGGAAGGTTTCTACAAGCGCTATGACCGCTATCCGATTTCTCAAAACTTAGGCGTTAGTTTGGCCAATTTGGGAGCCGATTTTGGAGTGGTGGGCAATGAACCTATCAGCAGCACTGGTTTGGGAAGGGCATATGGCGCTGAGTTGTTGTTCCAACAAAAATTGTTCAACAATGCCTACGGTATCTTGGCATATACCTGGGTTCGCAGTGAGTTCACCAATGCCAATGGTCAGTTTGCACCATCTAGTTGGGACAGTCGTCATATCATTTCTTTGACCGGCGGTAAGAAGTTTGGCAAGAACTGGGAGATTGGTGGTCGATTTGCTTTCAGTGGTGGATTGCCCTATACATCGGATAATGTTGATGCATCCATGCAAAGATTCTATTGGGATCAATTTGGATTTGCGCAAACCAACTGGGATTTGGTCAATTCAAAACGCATCAGCATTTACCACCAATTGGATATCCGCATTGACAAAAAGTGGTTCTTTGAAAAATGGTCATTGAACGCCTTCTTGGACATCCAAAATATTTACGGATATGTAACCCAAGTGAAGCCCGCTTTGGATGTGCAAAGAAGACCTGATGGCACCCCCATTGTGGATCCAAATGATTCTTCACGATATTTGCCTCAAGTGATTCCACAGAACAACGGCTTTACCCAGCCCGCAATCGGAATCATTGTTGAGTTGTAATGCGTATTGATAAATTCCTTTGGTGCGTTCGTTTGTTCAAAACGAGGTCCTTGGCTACTGAACAAGTCAAGCTTGGTAAAGTACTTTCTAAAAATGAAGAGTTGAAGCCATCCAAGGAGCTGAAGATTGGTGAGGAGATTCAAATCAAACGAGGTCCTGTTGTCTTTTCATACAAAGTGTTGGCATTTCCCAAAGCCCGCCAAGGTGCTAAATTGGTGAGCGCCTATCTTCAAGAGACAACCAATGAGGAAGAGAAAAGGAAGTGGTTGTTGCTTCAAGAACAATTGAAATTAACCAGAGAAAGAGGTACAGGACGCCCTACAAAAAAGGATAGAAGAGAGATGGATTCCTTCATGGATTGGTTTGATGAGGAGGATTTAAACGATTGAAAAGGCTCCAATCTGGAGCCTTTATTTATTCGATAATCAATCTGCGGTAATGTGTTTTTTCACCCACGTTGAATTGAATCACATACAATCCGGGTGACCAATCAATGTCGAGTGATTCACGCTGCGTTCCAGCGGGTACTACTTTTCTCATCATTGTTTTCCCTTGTCCATCATAAACAACCATGAGCGCGTCAATTGTTTGAATGGGCCAATTGATTTCAAAATGATTTTGAGCGGGATTAGGAAAAACTTGTATCGGGAAGTAATCCTTCATAACCTCTTCAACATTGATCAAATTGGTTTCAAATCTGAACGAGTGAACAATGTCCTCTCCAAAATCTCTTTCAAACATCATGAAGTCTCCTCCTGAGACGCGGTCAAATTTGGAATAACCGTTGCCGTCATTGTTGGCAAAGAAATTCAATCCATCTCCATCGCTGTCCTTCAAATGGAAAGTGTAGCATCCTGCATTCAATCGCAGCGTGTCTTTGTAGGTGAAGTTGGGAGTGTCAAATCCACTGCGCTCAAAAACAACATTGCCATCAATATCTTTCAATTGATAAGAGGATTCATTGTAGGCGGCATTGGTGCGCAAGTAAATGATTAATCGATTGTCATCCGTATTGGGCAAGTAAGTGTACACAGGGGGAGCAAAAAATGGTGAGTAACCATGATTGTTGCTTTCGTTCTCATCACCACTCTGAACAATGTTTACAAAAAATCCTTGTTGCTCTCCTGGTGTCAAATTCCACAATTGACTATTCTCAAAAGGAAGGAATACATCTGCACGTTCATCAAAGGCCAAATTACCTGACCATTCAAAGGTTTCTGTTATGCCTGAACCACTAAATCCGTATTGGAAAGTGAGACTTTGAATGTTATTTGCACCTTTGTTTTTTATGACAACGTGTGCGTTATCGCAAATGGGGTTCCAACGGCTGTAAATCTTAGTGGTGCTGGGTGCCAATATTTGTTCCAATGAAACATCATTGTTTTGCAAAATAGGACCGTAGTATACCGCCTGACTTTCTGTTACATAATTGCC
>JBEISW010000088.1:0-8071 GCA_040375215.1 Crocinitomicaceae bacterium
AGTGACAATACGGATGACCAAGTCATGATTGGCTCGGGTCAGTTTTGTCAATTCAATTTTAACTTCCTCAGAAACATTGGTTAAATCTGAATTGATCATTTTACTTCTATTAATCGGTGCTGTTCATGTTGTCTCAACCTCTTAATTCAGCTCCCAATGGTTCACAAATGCCTTGGGTAATGCGTTCCATTGCTTTTTCAATTTGTCCGTCGGTCAAAGTTGCGCTGTGGTCTTGTAATACAAATCCTACGGCGTACGATTTTTTACCTTGAGGCAATTTATCGCCTTGATAAATATCAAACAGGAAAGCATCTTTCAATAGTTTTTTCTCTGATTGGAAAGCCGCTTGGGAGATAGCTTGGAAAGAAACTTTTTCATCCAATAACAAAGCTAAATCTCTCCTTACGGAAGGGAATTTGGCAATGGATACCGGAGGTGTTTTTGTCTTGTTTAACAACGAGATGTATTCATTCAGATTCAATTCTAAATAGAATACGGGTTGTTTGATATCATGTTTGTGAAGCGTCTTGGAAGATACTTTGCCCAAGGTGATGGTCATTTTTTTGTAGCTGTATTGGGCAGCCTCACTGAAATGTTGATGGGCAATGGCTTGTCCGTTGCTCAGGGATTGTCCCAATCTGTGCATCAACTGTTCAGCAAAATAGCGAATATGTCGGTAGCTGATGTTGTTTGCTGTGCCATGGGCATTGATGTTCTCCGTTTGTCCACTCAACCAAATGCCCAACATCATTTGCTCTTCAAATCCACTTTCTGATTTGTGGTAGATATTCCCCATTTCAAAAAGCGCCAAATTGCTGTTTTTGTGATTGACATTTAATGCAACGGCTTCCAGTCCATTATGAATCAACTCAGGTCTTAACACACCCAAATCTTGACTCAATGGATTTAATATCGAAACAACATTTTCTTTGTCAGTGTGGTAGCTGGTTTTGGTCAATGAGAGACTTTGTATCTCTGTCAATCCCATAGAGCACAACATTTCAGCCAATTGGTTTTTTCTGTGGTGAGGCGCTAAATAGGCATTTCCCCAGGTAAAGCTCACTTGAGATGATGCTTCGACATTGTCAAAACCATAAACGCGCAATACCTCTTCAATCAAATCAATCTCACGAGTTACATCTGCTCTGCAACCGGGCACACTGACAATCCAAGAATCTTCATTTTTTCGTTCAATACCAAATTCCAATTTGTGTAGGATATTGTGGATGGTATCAGCCTCAATTTTCTTTCCGATGATCTGATGGGCTTTGCTAGGATGAAATACAATTTGTTGTCTTTCAAAAGGCAACAAAACAACCTCTTGCATGGCTTTGGGTTGTGCGTCGCAAATCTCCATCAGCAATGCAACGGCGCGCGCCTTGGATGCTTCATACAATTCTGCATCCACTCCGCGTTCAAATCTGAAAGAGCTATCGCTGTGAATGCCATGGGCTCTGGCAGATTTTCTTACACGAACGGCATCAAACAATGCGCATTCCAAGTAGATGTGCGTTGTGTTTTCATTTACACCGCTTTCTTTTCCGCCCATCACTCCAGCCAAACAAGCTGCTTGATTTTTGTTGTTAACTATAACAACATCCATCTCAGAACATTTTCTTTCCGTTCCATCCAAGGTGACCAATAATTCACCAGAAGCGCCATTGCGTACTTGAACATGGTTACCCATGATATCAGCATCAAAAGCATGAAGCGGCTGTCCCATCTCATGTTGCACCCAATTGGTAATGTCCACCACGGGGTGAATGCACTTTACTCCAATAGCCTGCAAACTGGTTTTCATCCAATCTGGAGTTTCGCTATTGGGTTTGATATCGATTTGAATCAAAGTGTAACGCTTGACTTGAGTAGCGGGATCAATACTCAATTGAAAATCACCATGCCCTAGTTTGGGGAGATGGGGGATTTTTTGAAGGAAGGAATTGGATTTTACATCATCAGATGCAGCCATCAATTCACGTGCAACACCGTAATGCGACATGGCATCTGTGCGGTTTGGGGTGAGTCCAATTTCCAAAGTGGTATTGGATCCCATTTTCAAATACTCCGCTGCAGGCATACCAATGGTAGCATCTTCAGATAACACCATGATGCCATCGTGGCTTTGACCAATGCCCAATTCATCCTCGGCACAGATCATTCCATGGCTTTCTACGCCACGAATCTTGCTCTTTTTAATTTTCAGAGCTTCATCTCCACCTTGTGGGTATAAAGTACAACCAACCAAGGCAACCAACACTTTTTGCCCAACGGCCACATTAGGAGCGCCGCATACTATTTGCAAAGGGCTTTCTTGGCCCACTTCAACCTGTGTAACACGCAGACGCTCTGCATCAGGGTGAGGCTGAACGTCAACCACATGTCCAACTACAACATGATTTAAACCACCTTTGATGGTTTCTACTTCTTCAATTCCTTCAACTTCTAAACCAACACGGGTAAGACGTTCTGCTGCTTGCTCGACAGGGGGAAGGGGATGGATAAAATGAGCAAGGTAGTTGTAATAAATGCGCATAGAAAAATACAAGTATCGCGTGAGCGATTATTCAAAACTAATGGGAAGGATAACATCTGATTCAATGGCTACTCCATTGCGTTGACCAGGACTCCAAGCGGGCATGCCCATGACAAATTGCATGGCAGCAGCATCCAATTCAGGATGTACGCCTTGTGTAACTTTAGGACTTTTCACCAAACCATCAGCCCCAACAACAAAGGACAAATAAACTGTTCCTTTGATACCATTCAAAATGGCTTTTTCTGGGTAACGTAAGTTTTTATCAATGTAATTTTCTAGATCAGAAAAGCTAGCTTGAATAGTTGCCTTGTTGGAGTTTTCCATTGTTTTAGCACTCTCCTCAGAAGTCTTCTGGTAAGCGCGGTCAGGAAGTGGCGCACCTTCTGCATTCCAACGTTTCCATGTCCCTACTTTCATTCCTTTGTGATAATCACCCTCGGCTTCTTTGTTTCCGTTTTGGTTATAAAAAACAAAATGACCGTGAGGCATTTCTAATTTCTCATCCATGTATTTTCCGGTCATAAACATTTGACCTCCCAGGAAAGTGATGGTAACATCGTACAAACCATCTTTCAAAGATGAAGTTCTTGTGTAAGAGGAAACCGATTCTTCCTCGATGACAACGAATTCACTGTTCAAATATTCTTTTTTCTGCCCCCAACTGATGAGGCACGAAGTAGAAAAAACGAAGGCGATGAATAGACTACGCATGGCTAGAAAAATTTAGTGACGAAGATAACTAAAATATCTGCGAAGCGGAAATTTATACGACTTTTGCACCATGGATTATCAGTTTGAGCGGGAGTGGTTGGAAACCTTAAAGCGAATCGGGGAGAAGTTTGACATGGGGCAACCCGATTTGACAGCCGTTATCTTTTTGGTTGGATTGCAGGAATTGCAGCAGTTTGACAAGGCTTTTAAGAAGGATGAAAAAGTGGGAATCATGCACATCGGAATCTGTTCATTGTTGATTCCCTATGGATATTACACTTTTATCGGACGCGATGAGGAAGGCTGGCCCCATTTTGAGCGCCAAGAGGAACTTCCCGATTTATCTCCTGCTGAGCAAGATCGTCTGATGCGTGAGGCAGTGATGCGTTATTTTGAGGACTAGTCATTTTTTTAAATTTCTGTACAATTTTCTTTTTCTTTTTTCGTAATGGAATTATAAACCAATCTAATTCCTTTGCCATGCAATAAATGCTACTCTGATTTTTAGTTGAACCTTTAAAAACTACGAGTATGCGCAGATTATTGTTTTTGGCTGTTTGGTGCGGGTTCACCAATCTTGCATTGGCTTTTGTAGACAATCCCAAATTGTGGACCAAGGGAATGTTGTATCAAAAGAACTCAGGTTCAAATGCCTACTATTTATACGTTCATCCTTCCGGTCAGTTTGTTTGGTTGAAGGATGAGGGAAATAACAGCATGGTCAGTGTCATGGGCACATGGAAGCGCCATCCCCTCAATGCGGGTTTGAAGTTTGACGCTGAGCTCATGTACAAAACGCAGTTTTTGAAGTTTCCTTTGAAAGTGAGAGAAAAGGGATTGTTTCAGATCTCAAATGACAAGAAGATTTATGACAATGCAGGAGACAACGCTTTGAAATATTTGCTTCCTCAAATAGAGGAGGCCATGGCCCAACCCCAGAGGGACTATGACTTTTATTCTATCCGAGATATAGGAGTGAACGATTTCAAATTTTCTTGGGATCAACAGCAAGCCTTGGAAAAGGATGGGTTTGAAGTAATCAAGAAATTACGAAGTGCGGAATACAGTGCTCAATCCAGAGCAAATGCTCTTTACAGTGAGGCTCATTCAGAGATAAGCAAGTTTCCTCAGACAGCACCGGAGGCCTTTGCTATGGGGAAAAAGTTGTCTAAGGGTTTAAGTACAGATTCAGCCAAGCTCCGTGCATTTTGTGATTGGTTGGAGGTGAATGTGAAGTATGACGATGAAGCGTCGCAATTGAACAACAAAGATCATAGTCCAGAATTTACGTTTATCAACAAGTATGGATTGTGTTTGGATTATGCACGCTTACTCAATGTTTTTTGTGCCAGTGCTAACATGCCATGTTTCAATGTAAGGGGACATCCGTTGTACACCACCGATGGAAAGCAAGATCCTGGAGGAGATGCCTACCATGCCTGGAATTATGTCAAGGTAAATGGGGTTTGGTTGGCTGTGGATCCCACCTGGTACAACAAGAGACAAGGACGCAGTGATTTTATGATTCCATTGTCAGCGTACCAATATGATCATCTTCCTGACAAGGAATTTGTATTGGCTAATCCCTATGGGCCGCAGACCACTGCCGAGTTGTTTAAATGTCCTGTTGTAAAACAATACAATTCCGATATCTTGTATTTAGGTAAGCATGAAAAGGTAGTAAAGGTAGATGGCAAAACTTTGGAAGTAGTATTGTATGCCACCAAGGAAGTGCAATTGGATTTGCACATAGATTCAGTCGAGACCGAGCACCACATGATGACATTGAGCTTCAGATTTGGATCTTATGTGTCCAAGGAATATCATAGGGAACAAGATAAGGGTGCCAAGCACCATACCTACACGTTAAAACGAGGAATGAATGTATTGCGTATACCATTGGTTTCTCCTCTGGCAGAATACACATTAATCAATGATGAATTTGAGATGGCTTTCTGGGCTTTTCCAAAAAACAAGGGGATGGAAGCATTGGAGAAGTTGACCAATTATCGGGACAGTGCTTGGTGTGTAACCCAAGCGTACCAATCTTTTGGAAAGTGGTTGTGTGGAGAAGCAACAGACTTTTTGGATGTGAAAGAAGCGTTACGCAATCACCCCAACTGGGAATTGGTTAAGCAAGATTATCACAACCAAGCCATGGAGTATTATACCATTAAGGAGAAAGGAATGCGTGTAGCTTACTTTGAATTTACCCAAATTAAGATTGGGGGATATCATCCCAAAATCAGAGTTGTAATAGACGACAATGAGCGCGCCTTAACTGCACCTCGGATGGTGTTGGGGTATAATCGGTTTGAGTGGTGAGTAATGCTCAGTGCTTGGTAGATCTCACTCCCTAAACCGTTCCTCTCTCACCTCCAACCCCTGAAAGAAATTCCTTAAAATTTGATTGTTGCACTCCACGTATTGGCGTTGAGAAGGGTTGCGGAAAAAGGCGCTGAGTTCATGCTTGCTGAGATGCGTTTCAACAGAAGCCAAAATCTGAATGATGTCTTCATCAATCAAGTTCAAGGCAATGCGCATTTTTCTAAAAATCATGTTATTGGAAAGTTGCTTTTCAGGAACAGGTTGCGGGCCTTCCTTTTTTCCTCTTTTTAGAACGATGAAGCCGTTGAGAAAAGTAGCCAACGTCTCGTCTGACATCGCTACATAATCTTCATGATCTTCTTTGTTGAGCCATCCAATCACTTGGTGTCGCTTCACCGCAGTCCCCACCAACTGAAAAACATCCATGATATCATGATCAGAGAAATTAAAAATAAATCGGATGCGGCGGAAGATGCTGTTGTTGGTCATTGTTTTTATATACGTATTTTCATGCTAATGTACAGCTGGAAAAGAGCTTTGCTTATTTCTTTTTGAATGGTTTAATTTTTTGGGTTTTTGATTTTGAAGGTAGAAAGTTTTCTGAAGTAACGATGTTTTCGCCAGATTGTAATTCAAGAGCTTTGCGCGCATCTCCTGCAATTTTCCCACCTTGTTTGGCAGCTTTTTTATTTTCGGTAAAACCTAGGGGATTTTTTTTCTTGACGATTTCGGTTGTAGAAGCTTCACCCAACATTGAGAAAATCAGTTCTAGATCAGTCATGTGGTCTCGAAGGTTTTGACTTTTCAGTCCTTTTATTTTTTTATGGTCTGAGGGAATTACCCCAAATGTGGCCTTGGAAATTTCAGCAGTGAGTATGGCAAATTCGATTTTTTCTTTGATACCCCTATTTTTCCACTCTTCGGTCAATTCTTCTCTGATGGCAATACTGCGCATTCGCTTTTCAATCCAGTCATCGGGGTAGCCCTTAAGTTTAAAAAGTTCTCTTGTGCGCTGAGTGGCAATTTCAGGGTTTTCAATTTCTTCGAGCCTTTCAGCTCCTACTTTTGCTAACCAAAGCTTAAAGGGTTCTGCTTTTGAAGAAGGAATTGACTGAATTATCCTAAATAATCCTTTTGTATTTGACGCCTGAACTTTGCGGGTTTTACCATCAACCGCATTCATTTCAACCAGGGTACAAATTGTACCCCAGTTGGATTTAAGCGAGGCATCTCGACTCAACATTCGCTTGATATATTGTTTAACATCCACACTGTTTGTTAATACTTGAACCACATCTTGAATAGAAAAAAACCACTGTTGTTCCATTTCATTCCATTCGGAACGTATTTTTTTATCTTCGAATAGTTTTATTTTTTCCATGATTTGTCTTTTGCTTTTTTGGTTATAGTTCGTTATAAACAATTCAAGTGAATTTGACTTTCTTCTTATATATGAGTTTCAATTCCTGTTGATCTATACTCTTAACCACGGAACTTGAATTTCGGAATCCAATATCAATCTTGATTTTCAACTTTTCTTCAGCTTGATATTGAACGTCTGCCAGCTGAAAGTAGCTGAACCCATGGTCAGCCTCGATGACAATGTCGATGTCACTGCTTTCATTATTTTCACCTCTTGCAAATGATCCAAATACCCAAGCTTTCTGGATGGATTGGAATTTTTTGAAGATCGTTCTTAAGGGATTTTTGACATCCTGAATTTTCAATTTTTTTGTAGGCAGATACAACAGTTGTTTTTCTGCTAGTTTTAATATCTCTATCTCTTCCTGTTGATTGTAACCTTTGAGGAGCTGCACTATCTCTTCTGCCTTTATTGCTTTTTGAAGTTGCAATAAATCTATTTGGTACAAGTCACAAATGGCTTTGAGTTGACTTTCAGAAATCGGACGCAGACCCCTTTCCATTTTGCTCAATATGGCCACGTCAATTTTCAACTTTGCAGATGCCGCTTGAAGGGTCATTTTTTTTGACTTTCGGGCTTCCCTGATTTGATGATGAGTTGAATTCATTATTTGACAAAATTAGTCAAAAAATAATGTCTAATTACAAAAAAGCCCTCCGAAGAAGGCTTTCAATTTTGTTGTCGGGATGACAGTTTTTGAACCTTTGTAATTTCCTGTAAAATCATGTTGTGTTTTAATCATATTAAAATGGAAATGAATGTTTTAACAATAATTCTTAGAAAAACACTCTTGTAATTTTATGTAAGTTTACAAAAAAAAATGGTACAATAATGGTACATTTGTTAGAAAGATGAAAAGGGTTTATCCGAAGAAGACGTCATTAAAGATTTTTAGAGGACGACTTTGTCTCTATTATTCCCCCCAAACATCAGTTTCAACAAGAAAGGTATTGGATGGAGTTGATATTGATTTCAAAAAATTTAAGAAAAGTGACTTAAAACGATTTGAACAGTCATTCAAGGTTAATATTATCCCTACCGATTTTTCTGTGTTTGAGGAACATATTTTGAAT
>JBEISW010000085.1:0-8151 GCA_040375215.1 Crocinitomicaceae bacterium
CGGATGGGAGTGTGATGGCCAGCAGCGCGGTGAGCTTGACCTTCATGATCCATGACGGCACCGCCAATGGAACTGTCGTTTATCAAGAGAGCCATTCCTTAACCAGCAACGCCCAAGGTTTGGTGTCTTGCGTGGTGGGCAATGGCGTTGTCTCACAAGGCAATTTTTCTCAGATCAACTGGGGCAGTGGAGCCAAGTTTTTGCATGTGATGATGGGAAGCGTTGATTTGGGAACACAGCAGATGTTGAGTGTGCCGTATGCGTTGTATGCTGGAGCTTGCGATATTCAGGTTTCATTGACCGGAGATACGCTTTACACCGGAGGAGGCAATTTTGTGATTATCCCCGGCATCAGTGCCGCCAATGCGCCGAGTAATCCAACAAGTGGATTGGGCAATGTGGTTTTGCCTGGAAATACAACTTGCGCCAATGAATACATCAACGTGGTGGGATGTAATGGACAGACTTCCTTGACCTACGATGGCCGCACCTATGATTTGGTGGAGATTGGAGGGCAGTGTTGGTTTGCCGACAATTTAGCTACAGACCAATACGGCAATGGAGATCCCATTCCAACTGGATTGGACAATGCAACTTGGTCAACCACCACCAATGGAGCCTTTGCGATATATAACAACGATCCAGCCAATGATGCCACTTACGGCAAGTTGTACAATTGGTACACCACGTCAGATAGCCGAGGACTTTGTCCCACCGGCTGGCATGTACCCAGCGATTGTGAGTGGATGTATTTGGAAGGGAGTTTGGGGATGACAGTGCAACAGCAGGAAACTTTGGGTTGGAGAGGCAACAATGAAGGCGGAGTATTGAAGGCCACCACCAATTGGACTGCTCCCAATACCGGTGCGACCAACAGCAGCGGCTTCACCGCTTTCCCTGGCGGTTACCGTTACAACGATGGAACATACAGCCTCATTGGCAGTGACGCCGTCTTGTGGAGTAGTACACAGGGCGAATCTCTCAACGTATGGTACCGTGGTGTGTTTTACAACTTTTCCAGTGTACACCGCAACCTGAGCGTTATGCAGAACGGCTTCAGTGTGCGTTGCATCAAGAATTTAGAAACACCGCCCATCCAAGGCTGCACAGACGGAGCGGCTTGTAATTTCTTGGCCAATGCCAACCAAGATGATGGATCTTGTTTGTATTTAAATGCAACGTGTGACGATGGCAATGCCAACACCACCAATGATGTGATCAATGGCAGTTGTGTTTGTGCGGGGACAGCGGTGAACAACAACAATGTGGTGATTGGACAAGATTATCAGGGAGGTAAAGTGGCCTACATTTTCCAACCTGGCGATGCGGGCTACGTGGCGGGAGAGACGCATGGATTGATAGCGGCTGCTCAGGATTTGCCGGGAACATATGTGTGGGGATGTTATGGAACAGCGATTAGCGGAGCGGATGGTCAGGCCATTGGAACGGGAGCGCAAAATACTTTGGACATAGTGAATGCCGGATGTGGAGGAGCTGCACAGGCTTGCGCAGATTTGGTATTGAATGGCTATAGCGATTGGTTTTTGCCATCATTACAAGAATTGATTCAGTTGTACAATAATCGGACTGCCATCGGCGGTTTTCAAAACGTTATTTATTGGTCCTCGTCTGAGTTCGATTCCATCGGCGCAAGGGTATTCTTCTTCGGCAATGGCAACTCCTACTACGGCGACAATAAGGGCGTCAACGTCTATGTTAGGGCTGTTCGGGCTTTTTAAACTCAAAGTGATGAAGGGTTGAAGTGATGAGGTGATGAGGTAATGAGGTAATGAGGTGATGAGGGGATGAAGTGATGATGTGATGATGTGATAAGGAAAGCATTCGAGCGAGAAACACAAACACAAACAGAAATGTAGTCGGTAAAACCGATGCTTCTCAAGAAGGGAAATATCGCCATACCCCGGATAGTAGTGGAAAGCCCGCAGGGTGCGCAGCACCCGAGGACTTGGAACGGATAGCCGGATTAGGTCCGAAAAAAGACCACCCCGTCTGCTGCGCAGTTCCTTTATTTTTTTTGGATGGGATGCTCTGGGCGAATGGCAATTCGCCCCTACAAAACGAATCGCTTCGCTTTCGCTACTTCATCACCTCATTCCTATTAATATGTCGCCCCTACGGGGCTCAAATGCCTTTCTCTCTTTCCTTTTCCCTCTTTCCATTTCCCTCTTTCCGATGTGCTGATATCACTGCATCTGATCCCCACGCAATCTGCGGTAGGACTTGCGTGCTTCGGTTACCAATAGACTGCCTGGCTGCTCGGTAAGAATTTTCTCATACCACTTCATGGCCTCCTCTTTGTTGTTCAAATGATATTCATTCAACTGACCCATCATCATCATCGCATCGTCATACTTGAGCTCGGTGAAATGAAAATCGATGATCTCTTTCAGGTATTTTTCACAGTTTATCCAGTCCATTTGATTGTAAGAGATGGTTGCTTTTAAATACAAAGCCTCGTCAATCAACGGATGTCCCGGGAATTCCTTGGCAATGGAATCCAATGTGGCAAACGTGGCGTTGTATTGGTATTGCTTGGCTTGCAATTCAGCACGGGCATATATTTCCAATGGTGTTTCGATGGAGTCAGGTATACTTTCCAAAATCAAAACAGATAGGTCTATGGCATCATTGGAGACCAATTTAGAAGTAGAGCCCTTCAATGCATCCAATTGCGATTGGGCCCATGCAAAATCACCGGCGTAAAAACTGACTTTGGCATTCTTAAACTTGGCTTCATTGCCCAATACATCTTCCTTGAATTCCAATTCCACTTGAGAGTATAACAATGAAGCCTCCCAGATTTGGTTTTGTATGATGTTCAGATCACCCAAAACAATTTTAAGCTTAGCCCTGACCTTGGGTGAGAAATTGTATTTGTCCAAATAGTTGCTCACCGTGCGCTGAGCACTATCTGCCATCTGCAATCGGTATCCGATGATTTGAATGAAATTCTCGATGATGGGCAGCGTTTCATCTGTAATCGGGATTTGACCTAAGGTCGATTGGTATTGAACCCCCAATCCACCCCATTGCTCTTGCGTGGTGGTGGTGCTGTTGTATTCTTTCAATCGAGTTTGCAGAATACCCATCTTGGCTGAGTAGAAATACGGCGAATTGTTTTGGCCCTTTGAAATGATGTACTCGTAGCAATCTGCGGCGGATTTGAATGCGTTGTCTTCTAAACACAAATTGGCCAATTCAATGAGGCGTTGACCGTCTTCTTTTAATCTTTTGTCAATGGCGGTGCACTGCTGCATAGCGCATGGATAATTTTTGGTTTGAATACAAAACCATGTCATCAGTTCGGCCATGGTGATGTTGTCTGGATTGGCTTGCAATTTTCTCAATATCGCAACGCGCAACATTTCACTTTGATCTGGGTGATCTTCAAATTTGATGAGTCTGGCCAACGACGTTTCGACAGTGGCTAAGTAGTGAGGTTCCTCCAAGAGCAATACAAGAAATGCGTCAATCATGCCATTCATATCGCCCATCTGGCCTTTGGTATTGGCTATTTCAAAGTTGTAGGCGTAACCGTCTTTTCCTTTCTTTTTTCCTTTCTCATAGGTCAATATCACATAGGGGTATTGTTGAATTTGTGATAGTTCATTGGCTAAGCGCTGGATAAAGGCCCGTGAAGGATCAACTTTGTCTATGGCTGTTTCAAATTGTTTGGCAGCTTCCTCCTTTCGTTCCTGCATCGTATACAAATTGCCTAATTGAACCAAAGCGCTGACCTCAGTGGATTTGTTTTTGATTCTTTTCTTTAAAATTTGCTCTGCTGTTTCAAATTCTTTCAAAGCAACAAGGCATTTGAAATAATTGACATACACCTGTTCTGGTGCGGTCTCGTACAATTTGTCGTAATACAGTTTGGCTTCTGCGTAGCGACCTTGATTGAAGTGGTAATCAGCAATTTCTTTATCCGTTACTTGGGCTTGAATGCCACCAAACACGGTGAATATTAGGATAAAACAGAGGACTACATTCTTCATATTACTTTACTGATTGTCAATGGGGGTCATGATTTTTTGATCAATCAGTGGAGCCATGATCCGCGCTTTCTCTAAAACACGCGTTGTATTTTGATGCAACTGGTTACAGGCATTGACCAATGAGTCGGTATGGATTTTTTCTTGTAAAATCAATTCATTCATTCCGTCATCATCCAAAGGATGGCCTCCAGCATCTGTGGCACTTCCTGTTTTGATTTGTGCGGAAAGTGCACTTAGTCGCTGAATGTCTTGCACTGCAATCTCTTGCAAAGCTTTTTCGGACTGCATCAAAAAGGACAATTGTCCGTTCAATTGAAAGTACTCAGGAGCCATGGAGAAAATTTGTTGCTGAGCGACAGAATCCAAATTGGTTTTGATACTCAAGGTTTGACGGTTCAGCTTGCCTTGATAAAATTGCAAACTGTCCACTGGCGTCGTCAATAGCAGTTGATTGTAAGTGTGGGTAACTACTTTCAATGAATCAATGGTTTGCGCGGCTTTTTCGTGTTGTGCATTTTGACAACTCCACAAAAAGACGACGATGATAAACAAAGCAATTGCGCGCATGTCTCAAAGTTATTGAAAAAAAGCTTCATTGGAAAGATAAGATTTTATAAAATTGAGCGTTCATCCTTCAAATACCATGATATGAAATTCACCCTACAAAAAATATTGGTTCTGTTTTTTTCCTTAGTTACTTCCCCTCTGCTTGTCGCTCAGGATGTGAAAGTGATAACCCATCAATTTTATTTTGATACCAATGTTCACAATCGTTTGGCAAAGGGCAGTGAAATCAATTTCACAGAGCAGGATGATGGTTGGTTGAATGGAAGGATCAAGTCGCTGAAAGTGTTGGGTTATGCCGATTGTCAAGGAGATATGAAAAGCAACATGGAGCTCTCAAGAAAAAGAGCGAAATTTATTGCCACAAATTTGGTCACACTAGGTGTAGTGGGTCGTGATTTTAAAATAGAGGTTGTGGGCAATGGTGAATTGCCTTGCAGTGGAGTAGAAGAATTGGAAAATAGCCAAGATCGGAGGGTGGATGTTGTGATGACCTATGAAGTGATGAATGATCCAATTGGAACGGAGATTCCTTATGAGCCGATGCAGCAGATGATAGAAACGGGAAGGTTGGAGTTGGTGGGAGTGAACTTTCAGCCTGGACTTCGATACTTTTTGCCAGGGGTAGAAACCGTTTTGGATGCCTTTGCTGAATCATTGAAGAAAATGCCGAAAATCAAGATTGAGCTTCAAGGTCACATTTGTTGTCATGGAAAGCAAGGGGATGGATTGGACATTGAAACAGGCATGGAGAATTTATCCGTCATGCGGGCCAAGGAGGTGCATGATTACTTGATTGCAAAAGGGGTAGACAAAAAGCGTCTGGTGTACAAAGGTCTTGGAAATAATTTCCCCAAAGTTTGGCCAGAGATGAGCAATGCAGATCAGGTGGCCAATAGGAGGGTAGAGGCTGTCATTTGGGAGTAGTCCACAATTGTTGAAATCTAAACTTTGTATTTGCTTCATTCAGGACTTACTTTTGCCGCACACTTACACAGATTTTGACAACTTTTCTTGCACTGGTGACGGAGCGAGATAAAAAAAAAATGCCCAAAGACAAAAGCATTCAGTCGGTCCTCATCATTGGTTCTGGACCCATCGTTATCGGACAAGCATGTGAATTTGATTATAGCGGAAGCCAAGCTGCGCGCTCTTTGCGTGAAGAGGGTATTGAAGTTACTTTGATCAATAGCAATCCAGCAACCATCATGACAGACCGTGTTGTTGCGGACAATGTCTACCTCTTGCCTTTGGAACCAGCCAGCATAGAAACCATTCTCAACAACCATAAAATTGATGCAGTTCTTCCTACTATGGGAGGTCAAACAGCTTTGAATTTGGCCATTCAGTGCGAGGAGATGGGCATGTGGCAAGACCACGGTGTGCGCATGATTGGGGTAGATACCCAAGCCATTGAAATCACAGAAAATCGCGAAGCTTTTAGAAATTTGATGGGAGAGATTGGAGTCCCCATGGCTCCTCAGGCCACGGCCAAATCGTTTTTAGAAGGTAAAGAAATCGCACAGGAATTTGGTTTCCCTTTGTGCATTCGTCCTTCCTATACCTTGGGTGGTTCAGGAGCTGCTTTGGTGCACAACCAGGCAGACTATGATAAATTGTTGCAACGCGGTTTGCATTTGTCTCCCATTCATGAGGTTATGATTGACAAGGCGTTGATGGGGTGGAAAGAGTTTGAGTTGGAATTGTTGCGTGATGCCAATGATAACGTCACCATCATTTGCAGCATCGAGAATTTTGATCCCATCGGGATTCATACTGGTGATAGCATAACAGTTGCGCCTGCCATGACCTTGAGCGATACGACTTACCAAAAGATGCGCGACATGGCCATCATGATGATGCGGGCCATTGGGAATTTCGCCGGCGGTTGTAACGTGCAATTCGCGGTTAGTCCAGATGATCAAGAGAACATCATCGCCATCGAAATCAATCCGCGTGTATCTCGTTCCTCCGCGTTGGCTTCTAAGGCAACAGGATATCCCATCGCTAAAATTGCCTCCAAGCTTGCCATCGGGTATCATTTGGATGAATTGAAAAATCAAATCACCAAGTCCACTTCGGCATTCTTTGAGCCAACTTTGGACTATGTCATCGTAAAAATTCCGAGATGGAATTTCGATAAATTCCCTGGCAGCAACCGCGAATTGGGATTGCAGATGAAGTCCGTAGGAGAGGTGATGGGGATTGGAAGAAGTTTCCAAGAGGCTTTGCAAAAGGCTTGTCAGTCGCTGGAGATTAACCGCAACGGATTGGGAGCGGATGGCAAAGAATTGCGCGACCAAGACCAAATCTTGCATTCATTGGAACACCCCAGTTGGAACAGAATATTTCACATCTACGATGCCATCAAATTGGGCATTCCTTTCAAAACCATTTGCGAAAAAACAAGAATTGATATTTGGTTTTTAAAACAAATTGAGGAATTGATTCAATTGGAGCGCAAAGTGGAAAAACACAGTTTGCAATCTATCCCATCTGATTTGTTGTTTGAAGTCAAGCAGAAGGGATATGCGGATCGCCAAGTGGCCCATTTGCTGCGCTGTCTGGAAAGTGAGGTCTATGCCAAACGCGATGAGTTGGGTATCCAGCGGGTGTATAAGTTGGTAGACACTTGCGCTGCAGAATTTGAAGCGCAGACCCCCTATTATTATTCCACTTTTGAGATGGAGAATGAAAGTGTGGTGAGTGACAAGAAGAAGATAGTTGTGTTGGGCAGCGGCCCCAACCGCATTGGACAAGGAATTGAGTTTGATTACAGTTGTGTGCATGGTGTATTGGCCGCCAAGGAATGTGGCTATGAAACCATCATGATCAACTGCAATCCAGAAACCGTTTCAACCGATTTTGACACTGCTGATAAATTGTACTTTGAGCCAGTATTCTGGGAGCACATTTATGACATCATTCGACATGAAAAGCCAGTGGGCGTAATTGTTCAGCTAGGTGGACAAACAGCTTTGAAGTTGGCTGCTAAGTTGCACCGTTACGGCATAAAAATCATTGGGACATCCTTTGACTCATTGGATTTGGCTGAAGACAGAGGTCGTTTCTCTAATTTGTTGAAAGAGCAAAACATCCCATACCCCAAATTTGGTGTAGTGGAAAATGCAGAGCAGGCCATTGAGTTGAGCCGCGACTTGGGCTTCCCGTTGTTGGTTCGTCCTTCCTATGTTTTAGGAGGGCAGAAAATGAAGATCGTCATCAACGAGCAAGAGTTGGAACAGCATGTGGTCAATATTTTGCGCGACATGCCTGACAACCAGATATTGTTGGATCATTTCTTAGAAGGCGCGACGGAGGCGGAGGCTGATGCCATTTGCGATGGAGAGGATGCCTACATCATCGGTATCATGCAGCACATTGAGCCTGCTGGAATACATTCAGGTGATTCGTATGCTGTATTACCTCCTTACAATCTAGGTGATTTTGTGATGACCCAAATAGAAGAGCACACCAAGAAAATCGCCAAAGCATTGGGAACCGTAGGTTTGATCAACATACAGTTTGCCATTAAGGACGATGTCGTCTACATCATCGAGGCCAATCCCCG
>JBEISW010000034.1:0-12155 GCA_040375215.1 Crocinitomicaceae bacterium
GAAATGTAAACGATGTAGTTGGCATTTAAGTCAATGACTTTGCGCAATGTCTTTGGTGCAATTCCTGCACGAGGTGGATCCATCATCAGGACCTGAAGTTGATTCTGGTATTGTGGTTGTTCCAATAAAAATTTCCCAACATCAGTGGCAAAGAAGGTAATGTTCTCAATGTTGTTTCGAGCGGCATTTTCCTTTGCATTTTCTATGGCTTTGGGTTCGATGTCCACTCCTATAACCTCATTGAATCCCGCTTTTTTGAGCAATTGAGAAATGGTGCCAGTTCCACAAAACAAGTCCAAAATAGTTCCTGATTGTCCTACTTCCTTTACATAGTCAATGGCTTTTGCATAGAGACGTTCAGCACTCTTGGGGTTGGTTTGAAAGAAACTTTTCATGCTGATTTCAAACTGCAATCCCAAAATGTCTTCCGTAATTTTATCCCTTCCAAAAAGCAAGCGGTGTTCACCATTTAATGGGTCAACCCTATCTCCTGTATCATTGTTGATGGTGTGAATAACACCAGCCAAACGTTCGCCAAGAATGTCCTGCAAAAGTTTTACCCAACCCTCCGAATCAAATTTTTCGATACCCTCATCTGTTGTAACCAAATTCAACAAGATTTGGTCTTGCAGATAGCTTTTTCGTGCAACCAAATAGCGATAAAACCCATGTCGCTGCGGTGGATGCCAGGCTGGTAATTGACTTTTAATACACCAATCTTCTATTTTTTTCAAATTGCCTTCAAGATCGGTATCAAGTAATCCTGAATCTTTGTGGAGGGGCTCCACGATCCACCAGGTTCCTTTTTTCTTGAATCCCAATGCGAAATCATCGCTGGTGTCGTTTTTTTCTTTGTCCCATCGAATGACGGAAAAACTGTATTCCATCTTGTTGCGATAATGCCACAAGGATGGCGATGCCAAGTAAGTGTCAAATCGTGGCTCTGCTTCTATTTTGCCGATGCGATTCAACAATTGAAGAACTTCATTTTGTTTGAATGCTTGTTGCGATTCATAGGGTAGCGTGGCATAAGGCGCTCCAGGAATGGCCTGATAAGGTATTTCCATTTCATTGGGCGATGGTTGTATCAATGCGATATCTCTTGCTTCAATATGGCGTCGATCAATCTTGGTGATTTGAACCTGCCTGATTTGCCCCTTGATGGCGTTCTCAATGAAAATGGGAACTTTACCATCTGGCAAATCTGTCCACACAATGCCATTTCCACCAAACGCCATTTCATCGATTTCAACTTCAAGTACATCTCCTTTTTTGAAGGGCAAATGTTTTGGATTGATCTTTTTACTCATGTCCTACTCTCCTTTGTTTAGCCGCTTCATAGATGAGCATTCCTGCAGCAACAGATACGTTTAATGAAGTGGTTTTTCCTGTCATGGGGATGCTCACCAAATCTTCTACTGCTTTTAATGCTGCTCTTGAGAGTCCTTTTTCTTCATTGCCCATGACAATACACAATGGCAATGTCATGTTGCATTGTTCAGGAAATACATTTCCTTTTTCAGTGGCAGCAATGCATTTGACTCCCATACTCTGCAATATAAAGATTGCATCCGCGGCCATTTTTGTTTTGCACACGGGCAAATACATCAATGCGCCAGCGCTTGTTTTTACAGCGTCTTCATTGATGGGGGCACTGCCAGATTCCGTTAAGATGATGGCATGAGCACCCATGCACTCTGCTGTTCTGGCTATGGCACCAACGTTTCTTACATCCGTTAAACTGTCCAGTAATAGCAGCAATGGTGTTTCTCCATTTTCAAAAACTTGACTTACAATTTCTTCCAGGTTGCCAAAGGTGACAGGAGAGAGAAATCCTATTATTCCCTGGTGATTCTTGGTGGAAATGCGTTGCAATTTTTCAATGGGAACGTATTGAAATGGAATGTTGTTTTCCTGAATCAATCCCATTGTCTTTTGAAACAACTCGCCTTTCAGGCCACGTTGGATAAGTACTTTTTCTACCTGCTTTCCGGATTCTATTGCTGCTTCAATGGCGTGAAAGCCTATGATGAGTGCATTGTTATTTTTTGGTCCTTGGTGTTTCATTTGAAAATTCTCCCTTGTCGCCATTGTGAAACCTGAAATTCCCAATGTGCGCGGTATTGCTCGTTTCTCTTTAAAATAAAAATCTCTCCCCACAGTGGATGTTGCTTGCGTTCAAATGCGAATTGCAATTGACCCGTTTCCAAAGTGTAGGACCAGATTTCAAGATTGTTATCCAATTCAATTTTTTCAGGATGTCCAAAAACAAGATAGATCATGCCTCTGTCCGTTTTCCATCCTTCGGCATAACTGGTAAAATGATAGTTGGCATCCCATACCCGCTGATAATACGTCTTGATAAGTCCGCGCGCTTTTTCTCTGCCTCCGGCGGATTGAATCCAGAATTTCTCCATGGCATTTTCAGGACCATCCGTTGACTTGGCAATTTTATCATACTCTTCTTTCGAACACAAATAACGCATTGGACCTGCCATTTCACTGGTTGTCACCCATTCTGGAAACTGAGGATGAATGTTGGCATCCATCGCGAATACGGTCTCTAAAACGGAGTGAGAACTGTCTTTGCTGAAAATGTATGCACCCGCTTGTGTTTTGATGCTATCACCCAAAACAATTTCATAAGAATCTGGCACAAAGGGCGGGTTGGTGGAAAAGGGTGGGGAAGGAAGCTTATCCGAGAGGGAAGCAAAAACAGCTTTGCCCTTTCCTGAGCGAATCAGTGTCTTACCAGCCTCCAAAAAATGGGTTTGTAAATAATGATTGGTCTGCCATCCGTTAACACCCAATTCCCAGTTCAAGTAAAATTGGTCCGACACGCCATTGGGTCCAAATTTTAAAACGACATCTTGAAGGTATTGCGCCTCACTTGGGATTTGCACTCGTCCTTGCCAGATTCCCCGCGCTGTGGGAGTAAGTGGGTTGATTTGAAATCTCTTTTGGTAAAGAATGACGCTGTCATGAATCAATACATGCGCATTGAATTCCAAAAATGAAGGGAGATCTGCAGTGAATTCAGTTGTGTTGAATTGAACTTCAATTGCGGTTCCATTGATGGAGTCGCGATCCACTATGCCAATGCAAGGATGAATCTGTCTTTGATGCCAATTGTATCGCTTGGGGCTGGTACTTTCTTTGGATGTTGCAGGTTGTACTGTTTGACAAGAAATCCAGGTCAGGCAGTAAGCCAAAATCACCAAAAAATTGTGCCCTTTTCCAATCATTGCCTCAAATGTACAACATCATTGCCGCTTAAAATCTTTGGTTAAACCCAATGTGCAAAATGCCTTGTCTAAAATCAAAGGATTGTTTTGGAAAGATGCCCCAACCATATTCCAACGATAGCTGAATGTCATTTCTATTGATTCGGGCTCCCAAACCATAGGATTGATGGTAATTGCGAATGGCCAAAGTTTGACTTATTCCACCGTCAGCAAAGAGATAGCCCAATACATTGGGAAGTTGGTAACCCCACTCACTCTGAAATCCGTTCCATTGGGAAACGAAAATCGATTCAACATTGAATCCTCGGATGTTTTTTGGGCCGCCGATGCGCAGCATCTCAGCCATTTCCAATTCTTGGGCATAGTAGCCCAAACTGTGCAATTTCACATTCAGAACCCACGATTTATGTTCCCATCCATGAAACCAATGGCACTCCCAGCGGTACAGTTTGTCATTTTGTTTGATAAGCGAATCTGAAATGGCTTGCGTGGCTTTTCTCCTACCCGCAGCAAACTCCAATATTAGATTTTGATCGCTCCAGGTATTCACCCACAATTGATGTTGGCTGTAGAGTTGATCCCCAGTTTTTAAACTTTGGTTGTTTTTTAGTTCAATCCCACTGGACCATGTTTGCTGGCTTTGCAAGTGAAACAACAATTGAGATTTTAAATGGGTTTGAAAAACTTGATCTTTCTTTCTGTAAAAGTCAAAGTAATTGGTCCAACCAAAGGCACGATGAAAAATAAATGGAATCTCAGCTTTCAGCTCCAATCTTTGCGTGGAAATGTCTTGCCTTTGCCAGCGTAGAAATAATGATTCTCCCTTTTTCAGTGAATTGATCCAATTGATCTTGAAATCGCCTACCAAAACTGATTTTCCTTCAATTTGTTGAAGACCCATTAATCCGTCAAAATACTGATTATTGGAAGGACTCATGTTTACCTTCAGTTGCGCTATACTGTCCTCAAAAAACAATTCAGTGCTGTTGATTTGAATGCCGTATGCATTGCTAAAATTATCGGGTATCTTTGCGGTGAGCAGTTTCCCTTTTCTCCATTCCAATACAAAGGGCGCCAATGTCTCATCCATGATTTCAGCATTCCAACCCGTTATTTTTCCTTTGGTAATGGATTTACCTTGAATGAATACATACTTTATGGTGCCGATATCACTTTCTGATGGGAGCAATTCACACCGCGCCAGCGCATAGCCTTTGTTCCAGTAGCGCTTCAAATACTGTATTGTTTTGTTCTGGAATGCTGCAAGATCATCAGACTGAGCAATGGTATCATGGCTATGTATTAGTAAATATTGCTTTGAAAGTGTATCGGATAGGGATTTATAGCATTTGTACTTTGAAGAATAGGAAAGGGCCAACATTGGTGTTGAAAAAAGTAAGATTAAAGTGAAGCGGACAAGAATCATTGTTTTATATTTGTCATCAAATTCAACGATTATGAACAAGAAATTATTATTCTGCTTGGTAATGTTATCATTAACTGCTGCTGCTTGTGTTGCGAAGCATCCAAAGTGTGCTGCTTATGATAAAGCCGCTGTAAGCGCTCCAATCAAGTAATGGAAGGGTAGTTTACCCAAGAGGTTTCTACTTGAATGTCGGGATGTATGCTCTTAGCCACAGGGCATGTGTTCGCGGCATTTTTTATTATGGATAACTCACGTTCTGTGAGTTTATCCCAGTTCCCAATCATTTCTATTCCAATTCCTACTATTCTTCTCGGATCTATTCCCATGCGCTTTGTGACACGCGCAGATACATTTTGAAGGCTAATGTTTTTTTCTTCGGCCGATATTCCCATGATGGTCATCATGCACATAGCCAGTGAAGTGCAAGTGAGATCTGTAGGAGAAAAAGCTTCTCCCCGACCATGATTGTCAACTGGTGCGTCGGAAAGGATGGTGCTGTTGCTTTTCAAGTGCAATCCTTGGCAACGCAATTCTCCTAAATACTTTACTTCTATACTGTGCATTTTATTCTGTTTTGTTCAAAAACAAAGTTACGATGAAGATGTATCTTTGTAGGAATGAAAAAAGCTGGGGTCTTTTTTTTATTGATCACAATCACATCTTTATTGGGCAAAGCTCAAGTAACCGATGATGGCGTGCCGCGAAACATTTTGCATGATCGTGAACGATCCTATGCTTTAACCTTCCAATCCAATGGATGGGGCTTTGGTGGCGATGTTTACACCAAGGGAAAAGATGCTTACACTTTTTGGAAATGGAGTGCTGATTTGCATTTTTACCGCCATGAAAAGGAAGTCAAATCGTATTTCCAAGACCCACAAGCCAGGGCTTATTTTTATGGAAAAATGAATAGCCTTTTTGTTTTACGTCTGGGAATGGGCCAAAACAAGGAGTTTGCAGAGAAGTTAAGAAAGAACGGGGTGCAGATTGATCGCCTTTGGCAAGTGGGCCCTTCAATTGCCTTTGTCAAGCCTGTTTATTTGCAAATTTTATATGCCTCTACTGTCCTGGGGCGTTACCAAGTGCGTTCGGAAAAATTCAATCCCAATGAACATTACACCGATAACATTTACGGTCGATCTTCCAATCTTACAGGATTGAATGAAACAAAAGTCCAATTGGGATTGTTTTTCAAATTCGCGTTGCGATTTGAATACAGCCCCTCAGAAAATGGTGTCAGAGGGGTTGAGATTGGTGCGACAGCGGATGTTTACCCCAAGCGAATAGAAATCATGTCACAAGAAATATTGAATCGATACAATGACCGGGCAAGGAATCATTTCATTTTCCCGGCCATTTATACGCGATTCTTTTTTGGTTCAAAATACAACAAGAAATGAGTGAGTTGACAACAGGCCGTGTTCCAAAACCAAAATGGTTGAGAGTGAAATTGCCTACTGGAGAGAATTACAAAATGGTGCGCGGTTTGGTTACTGAGCATAAGCTGCACACCATTTGTGAAAGCGGAAATTGTCCCAATATGGGCGAGTGTTGGGGTGAAGGAACAGCTACCTTTATGATACTGGGCAATATTTGCACAAGGTCATGTGGCTTTTGTGCGGTGGCTACGGGCAGACCTTTGAACGTCGATCCGCATGAGCCGGAGCACGTAGCTGAATCCATTTTTTTAATGAAGGTCAAACACGCGGTTATCACATCAGTAGATCGCGATGATCTTCCAGATGGCGGTTCAGAGATATGGGTGCAGACTGTAGAAGCCGTCCGCAGAAAGGCTCCAGGGGTGACCATGGAAACTTTGATTCCCGACTTTGCAGGAAAATGGGAAAATCTGCAACGCATCATTGACGTTGCTCCCGAAATTGTTTCTCATAATTTGGAGACCGTGAGAAGATTGACCAAGCAAGTCAGAATCCAAGCCAAATACGATAGAAGTCTTGAGGTGCTTCGCCGTTTGAAGCAAGGCGGAATGCGCACCAAGAGTGGTGTGATGTTGGGTCTAGGCGAATCTCATCAGGAAGTTTTAGAAACCATGGAAGACTTGAGGTCAGTGGGTTTGGATGTTATTACCTTAGGTCAATATTTACAGCCAACGCCAAAACATTTACCTGTTGCTGAATTCATTACTCCAGAGCGCTTTGCCGAGTATGAGACTTTAGGGAAGCAAATGGGATTCAGACATGTGGAGAGTGGTCCTTTGGTTCGTTCTTCTTATCATGCTGAAAAGCACATGTTGTAATGAAAGACAATCGTTTGGTTAAGGTTGGAATTCACGGTTTTGGAAGAATTGGTAGAGGCGTCTATAGGGCTGCCTTGAATTATCCCAATATTCAAATCGTCGTCGTTGCTGATTTGTATGATGAAAATACCATGTTTCATCTGTTGCAGTATGACAGTATACATGGATCATTAAAAAACTCCATTGCCCGCACTGAAAGTGGTTGGAGTGCCGATGATAGCCAAACTTGTTATCATCAAAAGGCCACACCCAATGAGGTTATCGATTGGTCGCAATGGGAAGTGGATGTGGTGATTGAGTCCACAGGGCTTTTCAAAAGCTACGAGCAATTGAGCGGTCATCTTTCCAGCGGTGTAAGCAAGGTCATTTTATCAGCGCCTTCAGAAGAGGAGGATGTGCCGATGGTGGTTTTGGGAATCAATGATGAAATCATCCATCAATCCAATATCATCAGTTGTGCATCTTGCACCACCAATAGCGCGGCACACATGATACAATTGATTGATGAGCATTGTCAAATAGAAAGTTGCTCTATCACTACAGTACATTCCTATACAGGAGATCAACGTTTGCACGATGCTCCGCACAAAGATTGGCGTCGGGGAAGGGCTGCCGTACAAAGCATAGTGCCAACAACAACTGGCGCGGCAAAGGCGCTTACCAGAATCTTCCCGCATCTTTCAGATCAAATGGGAGGCTGCGGAATGCGTGTTCCTGTGCCGGATGGTTCATTGACGGATATTACAAGCATCGTCAAGCGACCATTGTCCACAGATCAAATCAACGACCTATTTGCAGAGGCTGCCCAATCCAGATGGGCCGGAATTGTGGAGTATACAGAAGATCCCATTGTGTCTTGTGATGTCATAGGCAATGCACACAGTTGCGTTTATGACGCCGGTCTTACCTCTGTCATCGGTAATATGGTTAAGGTTGTGGGATGGTATGACAACGAAGTGGGTTACAGTCATCGATTGTGTGACGTTGTATTAAAATGCAAAGATAATGAGTAAGTATAAACATCTTTTTTTCGATTTGGATGGCACGCTATGGGACATTCACAGAAATGCGGAACTTACATTGCGTCAAATGTTTGTGCAGTTTGGTATTGATGAGGCTTTGTTTGAAAGTTTCAATAAAGCCTATCTGAAGCACAATGCAAGGGTATGGGCCATGTACAGAGAGGGTACGATGACCAAAGAGGAATTGCGCACTGCTAGATTTTCAAGATCCATGGACGACATTGGCTTTGCATACAACGCCGAATGGATGGAGCAATTTGCTGCAGCTTTTGTTGAGCAATGCCCCCGTCAACCACATGTTATTCCTGGTGCTTTGGAGATTTTACAATACCTAGAAGGGAAGTACACGATGCACATCATCACCAACGGCTTCAAGGAAATTCAAGGCATCAAAATGGATGGAAGTGGCCTGACGCCTTTTTTTGTGCACAACATCAACAGTGAAGATGTAGGAGTGCGAAAACCAAATCCTAAGATCTTTCAGTATGCTTTTGAATTGGCTGGAACCAGTGCACAAGAGAGCTTGATGATCGGTGACGATTGGGATGCCGATATCCTAGGTGCACGAGGAGTGGGGATGGATCAAGTTTTTTTAAAGTTCGATGACCACCGACACAATGTTCATCCTACTTTTACCATAACTGAATTAATTGAACTAAAAAATATATTGTAACATGTCACAACAAAAGGACGAAGGACTCAATATCGAGTTGAGCGAAGAAATGTCAGAAGGTAAGTACTCCAATTTGGCCGCAATTACTCACTCTCCAGCAGAATTTATCGTTGATTTTATCAGAATGATGCCAGGTGTTCCCAAGGCCAAAGTTGTATCCAGAATTGTGTTGACACCTCAACATGCCAAGCGTTTGCAACGTGCATTGGCGGATAACATTCAAAAGTTTGAATCACAGCACGGAAAGATTCAGGAAACATTGGGACAAGATCCCATTATACCGATGAACTTTGGCGGTCCACAAGGACAGGCCTAACATGGGGATGCTGAGCCAAATAACTTTTGGCTTCAGGCCCCAGATTAAACATCAAATCCAAAATGCTCAAGTCATTTTGGAACGTGAATCGATCCTGAAAAACTTGATGATACGATAAGATGGGAGAGGTAATCTCCCATTTTTTTTCTATTGTAATTACTTGCGTTACTTCCTCCATTTCAGGCCAAGCAGGAGCCATTCCATAGCGTTGAAGCCATTGGTGAATGGTTTGGTGAACATCAACCAATTTCTGTTGAGAGAAGGAAGCCATTATGTCTTCCAATTCGTGCTGATAGAAAAAGTAAAAAGCACTTTTCCCATAAGCTGATTGAATAGACCGAATAGCAGACCTGGCCCAATCTCCATCATCCAAATAGACTTCCTGCAAAGGCGTTTTGATACCTTGGTTGCTCTTTATGCCAAAAGTGATTTTTTGCCTACCATTGGCGCCGAGGATTTCGAAATGATTCCGAGGGCTTTGTTTGTGGTAAAAAGAAAGCACATCCTTTTGTGGATGTGCCTGGTGTAAAAAAAGACAATAAGATATCGGAGGAAACAGAAAAGTGGGAACGGCGTGCATCGATCAATCCACCAGTTTAAACATTCTGTCCCATCTGATTTTGCTGTGGCCTTGGTAGTTGGGGTCAGCCTTGGAGAACCAAGTAAACACAGCCTTTCCAACCACATGGTTTTCTGGAACAAATCCCCAGAAACGACTGTCAGCACTATGGTGTCGGTTGTCTCCCATCATCCAATAGTAGTCACTTTCAAAGGTGTATTGTGTCGCCTTTTGACCATCAATGTAAAAGTCGTTTCCGCGTTGTTCCAATTCATGTCCTTCATAAACGCGAATCACCCTTTGGTACATTTCATAGTTCAATGCATTCATGGGAATGCTCATTCCTTTGGCAGGAATGACAACAGGACCGTAATTGTCCACTGTCCAATTTTCAAATGCTGGATTCAAACTATTGGGAAACAAAGTTCCGGGAGGGTTGCGATTGAAAACCTCATCCTGAGCTTCTATCCAAACCACTTCAGGATTGCTCTTCAACTCGTTGTATACATCTTGCGAAAGGGGGCAGGTGAATACATTGGATGGCTGTCCCAAGGAGTCCGGGACATTGTTCAAATCGGCAATGTTGATGCTGTATTTGCTTTGGATTCTATTGGCATAAGCAGGATTCTTCAACAAGAATTCATAGTTGAACATCAATCCTTCTGGATTTTCAATGGCCTGTCCATTGATGAATACTTGGCGGTGTTTGATTTTAATCTCATCACCAGGTAAACCAATGCAACGCTTGATGTAGTTTTCTTTTTTATCCATTGGGCGGTAACGCAATCCACCAATGGGCAAAGCCTTTCTCAATCCTTTTTGTGCGGCACAAGAAACACATACCTTCTTTTCTGTAAAGTTCTTTCTGGCCAATGCCTCGAACTTCTCAGGATCTTTGGCATAGTTGTCAAATCCTTGAGCCATGAACATGGCTTCTTGTCTTAAAATGCCGTAGTAATCGTGTCCTGCATAATAAGGGTCAACCAAGATGGTATCGCCATGAGGGAAATTGAAAACCACAGGATCAAAACGTTCTACTTTTCCAATGCCGGGTAGTCGGAAGTAGGGAAGGGTAAACCACTCCAAATAGCTGTTGGGCATACCACTGAAAGGAAGCGCGTTGTGCATGAATGGCACACTCATGGGGGTTTGTGGCAACTTGGTTCCGTAAGAGAATTTGCTGACAAACAAATAATCGCCCACCAACATGCTCTTTTCCATGGATGGCGTAGGGATGGTGAAGGCCTCTAAAAAGAAGCTGCGAATCACTGTTGCTGCAACAACGGCAAACAATAGGGCTTCACTCCATTCGCGTGAAAAACTTTTTTTCTTTCCATCCCATGAACGTGGTCCAACATATTCTATGTTTTGTTGTTTGAAGGCAAGTTGTATCAAACGCCACCAGGGCAATGCGCCAAATAGCCATTGTTCTTTGGTGCTGCGCTGATTAAAGGCTATGCCCAGTTCTACTTGTGCGATCACCATCATGATGAAATTCACTCCTGGTACCAACATTAACAACGCCCAATACCAAGGCCGTTGGATGGCTTTCATCCATGGAAAAAATTGCAAAATGGGAAAGTAGGCCATCCAAGATTTTTGACCTGTTCGGGCCAATATTTTGGGAAGGGTAATGCAGTAAATGACGATGAGTATGAAAAAAAGCAACTCAGGAAGTCCGATGGTCATATCGTTGTAAAGTTTAAAAATTCTTGCATGCTGTGAATACCTGGATTTTTGATGAGCCACTCAGCAGCTTGAACAGCCCCAAGTGCAAATCCATTTCGGTTGTGTGCAATGTGTTTTAGTTCAATGGTATCCACACTGCTAACATACGAAACGGTGTGCGTGCCAGGAACATTTTCTTCTCTAATAGAAGTTAAAGCCAATTCATTTTCTGTTTCGCTCAAACGGTTCACCCAATGGTCTTTTCTATCCAGGTTGTCCAATATGTCTTCAGCCAATGTGATTCCTGTGCCAGACGGGGCGTCCAGTTTGGCAGTATGATGAATCTCCTCAATGCTGGGTTTATAGCCAGGATATTGATTCATCCATTTGGCCAAGATTTGATTCAGGGCAAATACCATATGCACCCCAATCGAAAAATTGGTGGCGTACAAAAGGTGCAATCCTTCGTTTTCAACCTTGGTTTTTATTTCTGTCAAATGCTGATACCATCCTGTTGTTCCTACCACGATGGGAACTTTGGCGGACATGCATTGTTCAATGTGAAACATCGCCAAATCAGGACGACTGACTTCTATGGCAACATCAACACCATTCAAATCCGAAGATTTAAGCGGGTTTTCGCTGTTGACTTTTAGAACAATCTCATGTCCTCGTTCGATAAGAATGGGTTCAATGGCTTTGCCCATTTTACCATATCCCAAGATGGCTACTCGCATGCTTTAAAATTGTAGCGATAAAGATAATCCAAGTTTGGATTGTCCCGGCTGCTGAATGCGAACTGGTGCCCAATGCAAACTCAAATCGCGACTGATGTCAAAGGATGACAAATGCGCGTCCACCTGCGCATCGATGATTTGCAAGGCATAAACGCCCAACAAACTGAAGTAACTCATGTCCAACCACTGTCGGTAGGTATCCATGACTGGCTTGATTTGCGCAGCGGTGAATTCGCTCTGGGTGAGCGGATC